>CAYYDL010000105.1:0-10764 GCA_964470545.1 uncultured Hyphomicrobium sp.
ATCATCAATATTCGTTTCATTATTCGATCTCCTCAAATGGCCATCCGTCACGGCATGGAGATACCCGCATCGGTGTGGCCTCAGTTGTCTTTCTCATGGCCCAATGCGGTTTTTAGCCCGCGTGGAGCCCCTCACTTCAAGAGCATGGGCTCTGCGCAGCGTCTGACGCCGGAAGGCCCATACTCTCAACCTCGCCTTGCTCAGGCGAAGCGCATCAAGATGCCTCGTTCCTTCGGCTCTAGGCCTTGTCGGCATCTAATTTCATCTGTCGCCGGCTTCGCGCCGACCTCCTTCAACGAGCATTTCCTGCAGCGGATGCGAGAGAACTGTCCGCGACTTTCGCTACTGCATTCCCGGATGCTCCAGGCGACGTCTGCCAGGCTGTCTTGAACGAAGAGTCGGCAGTCTGCGCTGCTGTTGGCGCTGGAGCTGCCTTCGAACGTTCTTCGGGTGAACTTGCGATACGCTGTGTCTGTGAAGCCTTGGCATCCGCGACTGTTGTCGTCGTCCAGGGCTGCGGCGGCCCTTGCGCCATACTGTAGATGCCTTGCTCTTCTCTCAGCTTTTCGATCTGACGGTCCTGGTAGGTCCTATCCGCGAACGCCCAGAGGCCTCGATCCGCTCCTTCGACGACAAGAGCGTAGACGGATTTCTCAATCGCCTGCTGCACGGCGATCTGTTCCGGCTCATTTGTGGTTATGCCCGCTTCGGCCTCAAGGATCTTGTCGAACGCGACGTACTTGAATGCGTCGCCCTGGATTCCCACGGACACGACCGTCTTATGGGCGACCGTCGAAAGCAGCACCTCACCGGTTTTGGTGCTGATGGCGCGCAAATAGATCGTGACGGTGTCTTCCCGATAGTTGACGTCGCCGCCGATGGCGAGATAACGCGCGCCCGCTCCGCCTGTTCGTGTGTTCGAGTCGTAGCCGATGATGCCGCCTTCGAGCAGCACGCCTGCGAAGAGAAGCGGGGGAAGTGCACGAGGGTTCGTCACTCGTTCGCCCAGATAGCGCTCCCTCATGTCTGCGATGATATGGCGTTCTTTCAGAAGATTATCGAGACGTTCGCGCTCGACGACCCTGAACCATGAACCCTCCCCGACGTCCTGCAGAGCCTTGATGAGCACGCTGGTCGCGCCTTGAGTGACGGCACGCGAAAGAGATTGCACTGTATCTGCCGGTTTGAATTGCCCCGTCTGGTCCGTGAATCCATAAACAGCGATTGCGATTCTGCTTTCTGGCGGAGGCATTTCCCGCAGAGAGCGATTGATGACCGTGATGGGGTTCAGCGTCGGCGGCAGAAGGCCTGCCGACGGCTGTGCCAACTTCTCGGCAAGCGGGCCGCTGCATGCAGAAAGAGCGAGACATGTTATCACGATACAGATTTTCTGTATAAAGACTAATATTCTAGACATTCACAAACCGAGCCTTTGGCGTCAAAGTCACGAGGTCGCGTGAGGGTCGCGGTGTGACGGCGTTCAGGGTCCAGAAGTTGTGCCGGAGGGGACTGAGATGCTCGTGGTCTCACCGGTCGTCGTATTGATGATTGTGAGCGTCACCTGTGTCCCGTCATTCAAAAAGGAGATTTTTTGATCTCCGAATTGGAATGTTCCGTGATTCTGAGCATTCTGCCCGAATATGGCGTCAGAGACTTTCTGAGCGAGGCCCGCATAAAGCTGTGCTTGAAGCTGTTGAACGAAACGATCGGAATCCGAGAGGCCGACCGACTGCCCCGAAGACGGCGCCTTGAACTGGTTCTGTGCCTGAGCGATGGCCAACAAATGGCTAGAATTGAACGCGTTTCCCCCAAAGGAAGGATTGACCGGGGTGTAGACGAGTTCCGACGCAAAACCAGTATGTGCACAGAACGGCAGGAAGAGAGCGCCTGTGAGCAGGATACGCTGCATTATTTCCCCCGATTTTTCAGAATTGCTGATGAAAATTTTTTCGCGCCAACAAAATTGCGAACTGACCCTAGCTTGAGTTTTTTACATCCAGCAATTCAGTAAGTAGGCTGAGCAAATGATGCCCGCATTTCGTGTCTCACTCGCAACTGGTATGTATTCAGGTGTTGACGGAAGAATATTTAGCGTCGTCCGCGCGCTAACACTCGCCGCAATTCGCGGTTTCGGACGCCGCCGTCCGGAAAGTCAGTTTGCACCCTGAAAAAATATTCTTTATACGCACAATCGAGCGGCGAAATTTGCAATTTCCAGTAGAGTTTATATTACGGGAGGAGGCGAGGGCTGCCTGTCGACGCTTGAGAATAGAGCCCGCTTCGGATGATGACAGGCGTTCAGTTGCGACCCATGGAGTGACCGCGAAAGTCGGGATCAAATGTGAATGTCATCTTCGTCGCGTCTGGCAATTTCGGGACAGGCGGGCGGCAGCATCCTCTTTGAAAGCGGATGCTGCCATCGAGTTTGTCGTCAGCGAACCGGCGCAGCCAGATTCCTTCTTTCCGGAAGTGGGTCTTGATTGCGACGCTAGAAATCACATCGTCGAGCGCGCCGCGAGAGGCTTCTTCCCAGCTCGATGCGAATTTGACCGCGCTGGAACTCAATATCGCTCGCACCGTTCCGCAATCAACACTTGAGGATCGGTCGATGAAAAAGAGCCTTTTTTCGTTCGCAGTTGCCGTCATCGTAAGTCTTTCGTCGCCAGCCTGGGCACATTCTTCTCCGTCGAGCGGGCTGATGACAGCCGCGACGAGCCTAGTAGCAACATGAAACAGAAACAGATCGTTTGCGGGCCCAATTGGCGTGCGGCAGGGGTAATCGCTATCGTCGCCTTTGGTTTTGGATGCTGGGCCGTCCCGGGCTCCGCGCATGCGGACCACGTCAATGTGACGGGTCAAAGCCAGAAAATGCAAGGAGGAGGCTCGCCCGCTCCCGGGAATCCCGCAGAAGGCAAGAAGCCTTTGCTACCGGGAGATCAGCCTGCGAAGGAGGGGACGCACCAGGGCAGCCAGGTGCGCAACACCGATCCGCAGAACATGATGGACAAAAAGCAGGGACAATCCCAATAGCGCGGCTCAGATCGCGGAATTATTTTGCGGGTGCAGACAACTCTGACTTGCCGGTGCTCTGCCGTGCATCATCATCTGAAGCACCGTTCTTCATCCCTCGTTCTTTTGGGCGGCCGGCGCTGGCGGGATCTGATCCCTTTTCGCCGCTACTCGCGCCATTGGAACTGAATGGAGGTGCGGGCGAAAGCTTGCTGGTCCCGGTTGTGGTGCCGCCGATTGTCGAACCGGCGGGAGCGGAACTGACGGCAACGGGGCAGATCGCGGAAACGGCTGCAATGAGAGCGGCGGCGATGTTGTTCGTTTTCATAGCCCTCCATCCTGAGCTTTTTCGGTCAATGGCTTTTGCGAACTCCGGTTCCAGCGCCGCGTTTCGGAAGCCGAGATGAAACGCCCGAAATGTGCTTAGCCTTGGAACTTCGCCAAAGAAGCTCCAATGCCGAATATGCGACAAGCAGTAGAAACGCGAGCGGGCCGACGGCATGGATCATTTGCTGTATGTCATGCTCGATGAGACGTAAAATGGCGGATGTTGCTGGCTCGAGATTCATCGGAAATCATCCCACGCTGCGTCGTTCATCTTCCGCTTTGGCACGGATGTCCAACGCATCGGGCTGTAAGACTGTTTCGTCGGATCAGATTGGACTAAAAAATCTCAATGATCCGCATAGCGATCATTAAATGTGTGCCTGGGCCGCAACCAAAATGCGTCCTCCGGGTATGACGCTGGCAGTCAAGGAAAATGGAAGGATCAAAATCCATGGCAGGAAGCAACTTTCGAGACGACCCGAAGAAGGCCTCTGAAGCAGGGAAGAAGGGCGGCCAGCATTCTCACGGCGGCGGCCAGCAGAACCAGAGCCATGAGGGAAGCGGTCAGCAGAGCGGCAGCTCATCCTCGGGCCAACGCGGAGGAACGCACGAGCAGCACGTAGAAGCGGGCAAGCAAAGCCACAAGAATCGGTGAGTATCGATAGGAGCGGTCGCCGGGAGGATTGCTCCGACCGGGCGTTCGCGGCGCCTTTTATCGAATGCCTCCGGCAAAAAGTAGAGCGCCGGATCGTTTCCGGCGCTCAATAATTATTATTCAATTCAGCGAGCGGTGCTAAGCCGCTTTTCTATTCAAGCGCGATTCTGCCAGCGACGTCAGCTTGGCATCCGTTGCCTTTTCTTCCTCAAGGTTCTGGCGCAGCAGGTTTGCGCAGTCTTTGCGTCCCATCTGCTCAGCCCAGGCAATCAACGTGCCGTAGCGCGTGATTTCATAGTGCTCCACCGCTTGGCCGGCAGCGATGAGCGCGGCATCGAGCACATTCTTGTCTGCAACTTCGCCTGCGACGTCGTCTGCTTCCTCTATGATGCCGTCAATGGCCGGGCAGGTAACACCCTTTACGTCGACCCCATGCAGCTCGAAGACCTTTTCCAGGCGCTGCACCTGATTCTGGGTTTCCTTGAAGTGCTTCTCGAACCCCTGTTTCAATGTGGGATCGGTCGCTTTGTCGATCATTGTCGGCAAAGCTTTGAGGATCTGATTTTCGGCATAATAAATGTCTCTCAGGGTGTGGACGAAAAGATCGTCGAACGTCTTTATGTCTCGTGTAAAAAGACCCATTTTTTCACCTTTCTTTGGCTGCGGGCGGCACATCTGTTCGTTGGACGAACGCTGCCGAGAGAGACGGGTTCCGAGGGGTTTTCGCGCGACGCCACGTTTTCTTCAGCCGAAGACGCTGTTGCGACTTGGTAGAATTTCGCCTCGGGTTCTAAGCCATCAGTGGTATGTTTTTCCCGTCACATCATTACCAGCGCCGACGGGCTTCGATTCCGGAGAATTTGCCTGCCTCAGGAAAATGCTGAGGATCAGGTAAAATCCCATCGCAAAGAATTCCGCTTCCCATGTTTGCATCACCGAAAACCAAAAAGCGCTCGACCAGAAATACTCTGATGTCGTCATTTCACTGAGATGCCGAAGGAGCCGTTGTTCATTGTTGCTCCAGCTTCCGAACACAACGTGGAGTGCAAAAAAGAGGAGAAAAGTCCCGATGAACGCCAACGAAAGCGAATTGCAATAGAGCCAGCCTGAAAAGCTTTCTTGCCGCCGCAAATTGAAATGAAGTTCATAAGCTGGAGGCCTGTCCGATTCTCGGGAATGCGCTGCCCCTCTCTGCCGGAGGACGGTTCCGAACACGATAAGGACGGTCAACTGCAAAATGGCTGCCTGGCAATTGCTGAAGACGCCATCCAGGAATGTGCCCGACGCCAAAAACGACGAGTAGGGAAGCGTACCGAGGCCGGCTGCTTCGCGATCGCCGTTGTAAGACATAAATCCAGCGACGCTTTGCGCGACGAGGGCGCACAGAAAAAGAACCCCAAAGGCAATAGATAGTCCATTGTCCCGCAGGATCGAATTCGGCGTGTTTGGCATCTCCCGATCCGCTACTGGAATCGCATCGCGGACTACGTTCGTACGTGCGCCAATGTTCCCCGATCCCGCTGGCCCCGTAAGTCGTCAGGGCATCCAAGAGGACTTTTCCTCAGGGCGTGGCGGGCATCACCTGCGTCTCGGGCCAGTTGGGGTATTCAGCTGCGGCCCAGCTGACTGCCAGGACAGCCGCCAGGATCATGAGGACGGCTAAATAGGTCGGGCGATTGCTCCTGATCCGCAGTGGTTTTTTTTGTGGTGGTTGGCAAGGCTGAGGGTGCGAACCTTCTTTCATCGCAACAGTCCTAAAAATCTTTCTTTCCGCTCCTAAGCGCTGACGACGTGTTCCACGTTTTTTGTCGATTAACCCGCCGTATCGAGCCCGCTGTGCGGCTTTTCATCTCGCCCTCCGGTATCCGGATGAGGCGCCGCGGTTTCATGCTTTTGTGCGATTTGGTATCGTCAGTATGGAACCTTTCTCCGTCTTTGGCGTTCCAGCGCGCCGCAATGGGAACTGTCGTGTCGTGCTGAGTAACAAGTCACTTATAGATCGTGCCCGCAAATTTGCGTTGACCGCTCACGGCGAGCAACAACGTGAAGGGAATGGCGTACTCTGTGCGGGGCATCTCGACGCCGTGGCGCTTCTCCTCGAGCGGAGCGGCATTTCGGGACCCGAGATTGTCGCAGGTGCATATCTCCATGATATCATCCAAGACACATCGACGACCTATCAAGATATTATCAAAAACTTTGGAACGGAAATCTGTCAACTGGTCTATTGGCTGACCGATGATGAGAATGAAGACAGGAAAACGCGATCTCTTCTTTCGGCATGGCGTCTGGCGCGTGCACCGTGGAACGCCAAGCTGATCAAACTTGCCGACATCATCGACACGAGTTCATCTCTCAGGCGGCATGACGATGCGGATTTCGCGAAGATTTTTCTCGATGAGAATCGCCAGATTTTGCGGCTGATGGTCGAATCGGAAGGCGCAAAACTCATGCGTATCAAGCTGTTCCAACAAGCTGTGGCGCTTACCGACACGGCCCAGGGGTAGCTGCGCCTAAGTCACGAGTGGCTGTCGGGCATCTTGATGATGGCGGGACCATCTCGATCATTCATTCGGCTGCAATCGCGTGCGTCGCATCGGTTATGAGTCTCTACAAAAGTGAACGGCTTTACATTTTCGTCGCTGCAACTTTCCGAGACTCCTGCCGTTGCCACTCCAGGTCGGCGTTTAGGCCGAAACAGCAACGAAAAGGAAATGCGATGAGGAAACAGATCGGAGCGTTGGCGGCCATAGCCGCAGCGTTGTCGTTTGCGGTCATGGTTCCGACCGCTGACGCGCGCTCGGGCGGTGGAGGCGGCGGGTTTGCAGGAGGCCACGGCGGCGGGATGGGAGGCCATATGGGTGGCGGCCACATCGGGGGCGGTCACTTCGGGGGCGGTCATATGGGTCATATGGGAGGCCACTTCGCTGGCCATTACGGCGGATATCGCGGGCACGGCGGTCGTGGACATTGGCGCGGTGGCGGATGGTATGGCTACGGCTGGGGACCGGGTATTTACTTCGGCGATCCGTACTATGACGATTATTACGATGATTATTATGACTACTGTTATTGGCGGCATGGTCGCCGGTATTGTCGTTACTGAAGCTTAATGAGCCTCGGGGGAGATCCCGGGGCTCTTTTAGTTGCGAACGCAGGAACGCTTACGTTTGAGACGGGCCGCAACGGCTACGCATGACCTCCAACTCTCTTTGCGGGGGATCGGGCTTGTCGACGGCGGGTTGCCTCGCGCCTTTGATCGACCCAGTCCATCAAGGGCGTCGATGCGATCCCGTGGAGAATGATCGACATCAGAACGACAAGGCACGCGATAGCTGCAATCCGCGGCGCGTCAGGAAATTGAGCCCGGCTCATCGCAAATGCCAAGTAATAAAACGTGCCTAGCCCGCGAATTCCGAAAAACGCGATGATCCACCGTGCCGCCGGGGGAATGGGATCGCCAATAAGGCTGATTCCGGCGGACGCCGTACGCAAGAGCAATAAAATCATAACGGCCGCTACAATATCAATTCCGGTGAGCGGCCGGAGAAGGTCCGTTCCGAGCCCGGCTCCGAATATCATCAGGACCGCTACCATCAACACGCGCTCGACCTGCTCGGAGAATTCCGCCATCGCGCCATGGAAATCACTTGTGCGATCCGTGGAACGGAGCGTCACCGCCGAGATGAAGACGGCAAGAAAGCCGTTGCCTTGCAGAAGCTGCGCCGCGCCATAACAGATAAAAGCGACGCCGAGCGCCACCAATCCGTCTCCGGTTCGCGAAAGCTTGAGTCGTGGGATCTTGAAGGTCAGCCATCCGAACAGACGGCCGCTGACGAAGCCTACCGCTGCGCCACAGGCGAGTGCCCAAAGGACATCGTCCAACAGCCAAGCCGACCAAACGGAAGTCCATTGCCGGGAAACCAGCTCGATCGCCAACAAAACGAATGGGAAGGCCAATCCGTCGTTCAGGCCTGCCTCAGCCGTCAGGTGAAACCGAACCTCTCCTCCGTCCGGCTCGTTAGGCGGGTTCTCTTGTACGTCCGCGGCAAGGACAGGATCGGTCGGCGCCAAGGTCGCTCCAAGCAACAGCGCAGCCGAAAAAGGGAGAGCAAGCACAACGTATCCAACTAACGTAATCATAGCGATCGTCAACGGCATGGCGATCGCGAGCAGCCGCCATACGGTTTGCCACTTTCGCCATGAAAACGGCCGTTCGATCCGCAGCCCGGCGCCCATCAGCGCAACAATTATGATGATCTCGCTCACGTGCTCGAGGTCGGCCAGATCGAAATCGTGGGACCGAAGGGTGCTCGGCGGAAAAAGTAGAGCAAACCCGTATCCTGCTGCGACTGCGACGATCGGAAGGGAAAGCGGCAGCTTGCGCAACACGAGCGGAAGCCAGGCGGTAAGGATGATCAGAAGGCCGCCGACGATTGCTAAAACGGAGGGGACATAGAGGTTGTGCACCTCAATCCAATCGAAAATCCTCTTCTTGGTTCCGTGGCTAGACAGGCGCACAGGACGCAATCGATCTTTGTTTCAGGATTTACGTCCCTGACGGAAAGGTTTTGCGGCTCATGTCAGATCGAGCACGACCGGGCTCCGCAGGCGGGCCGGGATACGTCTGAGATCATAGGAAAGTGATGCGCTTTTGTTGCGCCAACTCAGAGCGGCAAGCCTGGTGACGATAAGTTTCAGGGCTTCCACGGTTATCCATTCGCCGGCGCACCGGTGACCGATCGCGTGATCGCCGCCTCCTTGCTGGACCACGAACGACTCAAAAGCATTCCTGCCGATGAAGCGATCAGGAATGAACGCATTCGCGTTTCTCCAGATGCGCTCGTCGTGGTGGACGCCATAGACGTCAAGCAGCGTCAATGTCTCTTTCGGGATGACGTATTCCGTCCATTCGACATTCCGGCAGGTTCTTGCGCCGAGGAAAGGGGTGAATGGACAATAGCGCCGGAGTTCATGAACGAAGCTCTCAAGAAATGCCGGATTTTCCAGTGTCCGGCGGTAATCTGGGTTCTCGATCAGCAATGCGGCCGCCAGTTCAGCGAAGTAGGGAACAGCCATAATGGGACGAATTGCATTCAGCATCTCGACCGCGGCGACATTTACATCGAGCGGCCGCCCGTCGGCGTCCCTTTGACGTGCGATGACCTGTAAGGCAGAGAACTGCGGTGGCGCGAGAAACCCGCGCCGGACGTTCAATATCAAGTCTGCAGCCCACCGCTCCCGGCGTTGACGCGCAAATCGACCTCGCCAATGCCGCGGGCCGACAGCGCCAAACGAGTCGACCATTGCGAAGAGATCGTCACAGAGTTCGCTGCTCATTTCGGTTGTTGGGATTCCGGCGAACTCGCAGGCTGCGCCGCAAAGTATCGGACACAGCGCCTGAAAAATGCCGACATGTCGGTCGTGCCTCCAGCTCACAATGCCGGCGTTCCAGTAGCGTTCTAAGATCGCTCTGAAAGCAGCGGTCCGAGGCGGCCCTAGAACTTCGAGGAACGTTGCCTTGCGACATCGTTGTTCATCGCCGTCCAAGCTGTGGATGCCGCCGTCGCCGAGCAAAGTGCGTCTGATGCGTCGCGGCAGGACGCCCTCGCGCTTGAACAGCGCAGTATCGAAAAAAGGACCGACCGCCTCGGGACCACCGATGAAGACGGCCTTTTGAAGGAGGAGGCGGCAGGAAAACGCATCTGCGGCCAGCTGCGCTCGGCGGTTCGAGGCGAAGCAATAGCCCTCGAGACAAAGCGAGAGCGTACTTTCGACGGCACGGAGCCGGGGCGGTTCTCGCATCGACCTGAGCATGTTTCATCCTGCCAAGCGGCTTGTCCTGAACCTTCCGTATGACGCGAGGGTTCCGGCGCGCGTCGCGTTCGCTGGTCATCGCGTGGGCGGGTGAGGTGTCGGTTCTCCGGGATCGTCGATGGGAATAGGGGAAGGCTGAGGAGGCTTGTCGGGTTCGGGCGGCGGCGAAGGTAGCTCGCCCGGTTCCGGACTTGGGAAGGGAATCGTCGGAGGGTCGTTGCCGTTTTCCATGAGCCTCTAAGCATCGGCGAGCAAACCGAGTTCCATCGACGTGAGCTTTTACGGCATTCTTAGCCCGCGTTTTCGGTTTCAGCAACGCCCGGAACTTCGCAACACCGGAAAGGTTTGGCTCTCGACGTGGACGCGGGAGTTTGGATTTGGAAAACGATCGCCAGGCTCGAGATTCCGAGCAAAATACGAACTGTAGTCGCCGATTGTTCATGGCGGGAACAGCTGTTGCCGCTTCAATGCCTTTTGTCTCCGGCTCGAGCGCCGCAACTGCCATGCATAAAATGCCGAAGGGCATTGATGAACCGGAGGCTGTGACGCTCAACATTAATAAGAAAGATTACCGACTGGCTGTCGACGCGCGAACGACGCTGCTCGATGCCATTCGCGATCATGCAGGCATGACGGGCACCAAAAAGGGATGCGATCACGGCCAGTGCGGAGCCTGCACGGTCCATATCGAGGGACGTCGCATTCTCTCGTGCATGACGCTCGCGGTCATGGCCGAAGGGCAGAAAGTCACAACGATAGAAGGCCTCGCGGGGCCCGCCGGAGCGCTACATCCGGTTCAACAGGCCTTCATCGATAACGATGCATTTCAATGCGGGTACTGCACGCCGGGACAGATCATGTCGGCGGTGGCGTGCATCGCTGAGGGGCATGCCGCAAGCGACGATGACATCCGGGAATATATGAGCGGCAATCTCTGCCGCTGCGCAGCCTATCCG
>CAYYDL010000106.1:0-3827 GCA_964470545.1 uncultured Hyphomicrobium sp.
GCTCGGGCGTGACGAGCGCTGCACACGCAGATGCCGTTCGCGTGGGTTTCGGCTTCCCGCTCGGATCGTTCGTCGCACATTCGAACGAGAATTATAGCGCCAGAGATTTTCGCCGGTCCGAGCGTCCGCGGGTAGCGCGCCGCGATTATGAAGCCGAGGCTCGGGCCCGCAAGATTGTCAAAATCAGGCAGGCTCCGAAAGCGGACGTTGCCGAGGCGACGGTCAAAGCGCCCGCAACACCTGTTGTCACGACCGCCAAGCTCGAAGACAAGCTCGCCTCCGATCCGGCGATGACGACGGTGATCGAAAAAACGCCGGTCCAGACGAGCGAAGTCGCCACCGTTTCGAACGAAGCCAAGAAAACAGTGAACGCCGATAACAATGCGGCCATCGACAAGCCCGCCGTGGCGAACGCCGATGCCGTAACGACGACCGCCGCAGCGGAAACCAAACACATCTGCCGCCGCTATTCGCCTGCCATTGCGGAGCTCATCGATGTGCCTTGCGATGAATAAGGCCTAACGCGAATGCCGTAGGGTCCGGAATGATCTGTACCCTGTGAAACTTTCAGCCCGGACGCTATCGTCCAAAGTCCGACCAACGCCTCAAGGAGGGGAACAGGTCATGGAACTCGCAGCAACAGCGCCTGCACTCGTCGGCCAACGGACGACCCCGTCGCGGCGGCCCCGCTCCGGCGGACACCGGCTTCCGATGGTCGTCAAGCTCGCCTATCGCAATCTGTTCCATGACCGATTGAGTTTCTTCGTGACCGTCGTCGGCATCCTTTTCTCGGTCGTTCTGGTCGCGGTCCAGTCGGGCATCTATCTCGGGTCGGCCAACAAGATCGCGACGATCATCGATGCAGCGCCCGCCGATCTCTGGGTCGTGCCACTCGGAACGAAGAGCTACGATGACCCATCGTTCCTGTCGGGCCGGGAACGCTATATGGCGCTGTCGGCTCCAGGCGTCGCAGATTCGGAAGACATGGTCGTTTCGTTCGCGCGGTGGCGGAAGCCGCTTGGCGGCGAAACCACCGTTCTGCTCATCGGAACCTCCGGCGACAGTCCGAAGGCACTTCCGGCGAACATCATCGAGGGTAGCCGCCCGGCGCTCGAAGCGCCCAACACAGTGGCGATCGACCGGAGCTATTTCAAGGATCTCGGTGTCGACAAGCTCGGCGACAATGCCGAACTCAACGGGAGCGCGGTCAAGCTTGTCGCGATCACCAAACGTGTGCGTTCGTTCACGACGCTGCCATTCGTCTTTACGTCGATCGATGAAGCACGGAAGCTTTCCGGCGCCAATCAGGACCAGGCAAGCTATCAGCGTGTTACGCTGCTTCCCGGCGCGAATGTTGAAACCGTGCGCAAAGAGATCGAGACGAGGCTTCCCGATACGGAGGTATTGACACAGGCTGAATTCCGCACCCGCAGCCAGGACTACTGGCTGAAGCAAACGGGCGCCGGTGCCGCGCTCGATGCCGGCAAGCTCCTGGGGCTGATCGTCGGCATTGTCATCGTGGCCCAGACCCTCTATTCGAGCACGAAAGACCACATCAACGAGTTCGCTACCCTGCGCGCCCTTGGCGCAGGAGCGGGTTATATCGTGAAGGTGATCCTCATTCAGGCCGTACTTTCGGGGCTTATCGGCTACGTGTTGGGAATGAGCCTTGCGCTCGTCGCCATTCATTTTGCACAGGATACCAAGCTCACCATCATCATGACGGCGCCTCTCGCTGCACAGCTCTTCGCGATAACGATCGGCATGTGCATTTTCGCCGCCGTCAGCGCCATTATCAAGGTCGTCCGCATCGACCCGGCCGTCGTGTTCAGCCGCTAACCGAATTCCAGGGAGACTAACATGACCGAGCCGAGCAACAGCAAAGTCATCGTCGAAGCCGAAGGCATCGTGAAGGTGCTCGGCTCGGCGCCGAACGAGATCAAAGTCCTAAAGGGCATCGACCTGCAGCTCCATACCGGCGAGTTGACACTGATGATGGGCCCCTCGGGTTCCGGGAAAACAACGCTTCTCTCGATCCTCGGCTGCATCCTGTCGCCAACTCAAGGGAAGCTGACGATCTCGGGCATGCGGACACAGGACATGAGCAAGGAGCAGCTTGCCAATCTTCGGCGCAAGCACGTCGGGTTCGTGTTCCAGTCCTACAATCTCGTTCCGACGCTGTCGGCTGTCGAGAACGTGATGCTGGCGCTCGATCTCAGGGATCTCAGCGGCCCTAACGCGTACGACCAAGCCGCGGAGGCGCTCGAAGCGGTCGGGCTCGGACATCGCATCAATGCCATGCCGTCCAAAATGTCGGGTGGCGAAAAGCAGCGCGTTTCGATTGCCCGGGCTCTCGCGGGCTCGCCTTCGGTCATCCTGGCCGACGAGCCAACGGCCGCCCTCGACGCCAAGAATGGCATGGCGGTCATGGAATTGCTTGCCCGGGTTGCGCAGGACACCCGGCGGGCGGTCCTGGCGGTCACGCACGATCACCGCACCTTGCAGTACGCGGACCGCATCATCACGATCGACGACGGCCGGATCGCAGGCTCAGACCGGCCCAAGATCTCCGGAAATGCGGTCGAAGCGGCCGCTCACTGAGCCCTCGGGTTTTGATATAATTAACCCAGGATTGGGGCGTCCCAGTCGACCGCCCCCTCGCCGTCCTCGGGCCAATGGCCGCGCATCCTGTCCAACCGGGCATCTGGACCGACAGGGGCATTTGTGTAGGATGCGCCCGAACTCACCAATCCCAAA
Source organism: uncultured Hyphomicrobium sp. (assembly GCA_964470545.1). Taxonomy (GTDB): domain Bacteria; phylum Pseudomonadota; class Alphaproteobacteria; order Rhizobiales; family Hyphomicrobiaceae; genus Hyphomicrobium_B. The sequence continues at coordinate 2,758 of CAYYDL010000106.1, forward strand.
TCGGAATAGTTAAGGAAATTGCGCCCATGGCGGGGCCTCAAGCGAACACGTCCATATCTCCCGGGTCTCTGATGGCCGGCAAGCGTGGGTTGATCATGGGCGTCGCGAACAACCGATCGATCGCCTGGGGCATCGCAAAGGCCTGCGCTGCGCAAGGGGCGGAAATTGCCCTCACCTATCAAGGTGATGCGCTTAAAAAGCGCGTCGAACCGCTGGCCGCCGAACTCGGCGCCAAATCAGTCCTTCACTGCGACGTGACCGATGCCGCATCAATGGACAACGTATTTGCTTCGCTTGCCGAATCCTGGGGAAATCTCGACTTCCTGGTGCACGCCATCGCCTTTGCCGACAAGAACGAGTTGGATGGCCGTTACGTCGACACGACGGAAAGGAACTTCACTCAGAGCCTGCTGATCTCCTGCTACTCCTTCACGGCGCTGGCCCAGCGCGCGGAGAAGCTCATGAAGAACGGCGGCTCGCTCGTGACGCTCAGCTATTACGGCGCGGAAAAAGTGATGCCGCACTATAACGTGATGGGCGTTGCCAAGGCCGCTCTCGAGGCGAGCGTGCGCTACCTCGCCTCCGACCTCGGCCGCAACGGGATCCGCGTCAACGCCATTTCAGCTGGGCCCATCAAGACGCTCGCAGCATCGGGCATCGCGGACTTTCGCTACATCCTGAAGTGGAACGAATACAATTCCGCTCTCCGGCGCAACGTGACGATCGACGATGTCGGCAATGCGGGCCTCTATCTCCTGTCCGATCTTTCGCGCGGCGTCACGGGCGAAATCCATCACGTCGACAGCGGCTATCATGTCCAGGGCATGAAGAACGAAGACGCGCCGGACATCTCCGTCGTCAAGAACAGCGAAGACGCTTGACCAGTGGGGCGACAGCGACTGTCTCCCTGAAGCCCGGGCTCACGCTCTATCTCATTCGGCACGGCGAGACGGACTGGAACCGGGAAGCGCGCTATCAGGGTCAGCGCGACATTCCCCTGAATGAAACGGGCCGTGCGCAGGCGCGACGACACGGCGAAATCCTGAGATCCCTGATGCCGTCCATTGCGG
>CAYYDL010000107.1:0-2191 GCA_964470545.1 uncultured Hyphomicrobium sp.
CTTGACCTCAGAGCGACTGTTTATTGAAGATGATCTTGGTGCCGGACACCGTGTCGTGCTGGCGCCGCCGCAAGCCCATTACCTGACGACGGTCCTGCGCATGAAGGCCGGTGCGCACTTGCTGGTCTTCAATGGCCGGGATGGAGAATGGCTGGCGACCCTTGTGGAGGTGGGCAAGCGCGGCGCTGCGCTTTCGATCGAAGAGCAGACCCGCCCCCAAGAGGCGGGCCCTGATATCGACTATCTCTTTGCGCCCCTGAAGCGCTCCCGCCTCGACTACATGGTGCAAAAGGCAACTGAGATGGGCGTCGCCCGCCTGCGCCCGGCGATCACGGACCGGACCATCGCCGAAAGGGTTAACAGCGAGCGCATGCGCGGCAACGTGGTCGAGGCGGCCGAGCAATGCGGCATCCTTCGCGTCCCCGAGGTCGATCCGCCCGTCAAGCTTGGCGATCTTTTGGATGCCTGGGATCCGGCGCGGCGCCTCATCTACTGCGACGAAGCGGCTCCCCTTCAAGACCCGATCAGAGCCCTCCAACGGGTCTCGCCGGGGCCACTCGCCGTGCTCGTCGGACCCGAAGGCGGCTTTGCCCCGCCCGAGCGCGAACGGCTCGCCAGCAAAAGCTATGTGGTTCCACTATCCCTCGGCCCCCGAATCATGCGCGCCGATACCGCGGCCGTCGCCGTCCTCGCCCTCGTCAACGCGACGCTCGGCGACTGGCGCGGCAACTAGCACTGGGTGCATCCGGGGCTATTGCCGTTCCCGTTGCGTCTCGTCATAAGGCTGAGGCCGTGGGCGCTCCCGCGGCGGATAGGGAAGGCTGGGCCGCTCGGGCATGTCGACACGAGAACAAGGTGCTGCAAGCGCGACGGTCGAGACGCGTGAGGATCTCGTGCGCTGGATCGCAGCGGGGGAGAAGCCGAAGGCGGATTGGCGAATCGGCACGGAGCATGAGAAGTTCGTTTTTCGCACGGTGACTCTCGATCCGGTGCCGTATGGCGGCGGCGACGGCATCCGCGCGCTGATGGAAGAGCTGATCCGCCGCTACGGATGGGTTGCCATCACCGAGGGCGATAACGTCATCGCCTTGAAGCGTCCCGATGGCGAGAAGGGCGGCACCATAAGCCTGGAGCCCGGCGGCCAGTTCGAGCTTTCGGGTGCGCCGCTCGAGAACCTCCACGAGACGGCGGAGGAGACGGACGAGCATCTGCGTGAAGTCTTGGACGTCGGTGAAGACCTTGCCATCGGCTTCCTCGGGATCGGCTTCTCGCCGAAATGGCGCCTCGATCAGGTCCCGCACATGCCGAAGAAGCGCTATCAGGTCATGACGAGATACATGCCGACGGTCGGCAGTCGCGGCCTCGACATGATGTACCGGACGGCGACGATTCAGGTGAATCTCGATTTCTCCTCCGAAGCCGACATGGTGAAGAAGCTTCGGGTTTCGCTTGCGCTGCAGCCGGTCGCGACGGCGCTGTTCGCATCCTCCCCGTTCACCGAAGGCCGTCCCAACGGTTTTCAGTCGATGCGCAGCGAAGTCTGGCTCGATACCGATAAGCGCCGCACCGGAATGCTGCCTTTCGCCTTCGAGGACGGCATGGGCTACGAGCGCTATGTCGATTACGCGCTCGATGTGCCGATGTATTTCGTCTATCGGGACGGCAATTACATCGACGTCGCCGGAGCGTCCTTCCGGGATTTCATGGCCGGTCGGCTCCGTGGTTTCGAAGGCCAATTGCCCACGATCGATGATTGGGCCGATCATCTGACCACACTTTTTCCGGAAGTCCGCCTCAAACGTTTTCTAGAAATGCGGGGCGCTGACGGCGGACGCTGGGGCACGATTACGGCGCTTCCCGCATTTTGGGCGGGTATTCTCTATGACGAGGAGGCGCTCGATCAGGCCTGGGACTTGGTCCGTGACTGGACCGAAGAGGAGCGACAAGCCCTGCGCGCCGCGGTGCCGAAGACGGCGCTCGCGACGCCGTTTCGTTCCGAGACAGTAAGGACGCTGGCCCGCCGTGCGTTGCGCATTTCCCGACAGGGGCTCAAAAACCGACGTCGTATCAACACACTCAATCAGGACGAAACGATCTATCTGGCACCGCTTGAGAAAATCGCCGGCAACGGGGAAACGGCAGCCGATGACCTGCTTCGCCGATTTGCCGGCGAATGGCACGGAAACATTGA
>CAYYDL010000108.1:0-3160 GCA_964470545.1 uncultured Hyphomicrobium sp.
AAGTCCTTGTGGTGGGCGGCGGCGTCGGTGGCCTCATCGCAGCCAGGCACTTGGCGCAGCTCGATCCGCCGATCGACGTCACCCTTATTGAAAAATCGCCGACCTATGTCAGCAACTTCAATGCGAACCTGTACATCGGCGGATTGATAACCTTCGACGAAATCAGCCACACTTACGATCGGCTTGTGGCGAGTTCCCCGATAAAACTCATCCATCAGCGAGCCGCGACGATCGATCGGAAGAAGAAGCAAGTCGTACTCGCTTCTGGACACTCTCTCGCTTACGACCGCCTCGTACTCTCTCCTGGCATTGATCTACAATACGACAGCGTCCCCGGATGGGCGAGCGAATTTGAAGATCTCATGCCGCATGCATGGAAGGGCGGTGGGCAAATTGCGTTGCTCAAATCACGTCTGGATGCCGTCGAGGATGGAGGCACGATCGTAGTTATCGCGCCACCCAATCCCTACGCTTGTCCTCCTGGACCTTACGAGCGGGTCTCGATGATGGCGCATGCCCTCCGCTCAGCAGGCAAGAGCAACTGCAAGATTATCGTTCTCGATCCAAAAGAAGGCTTCTCGATGCAGGGGCTCTTCGAAGAGGGATGGGAGAGTCACTATCCCGGCATGGTCCAATGGATCGACGCCTCGATCTACGAGACGATCGAGTCGGTTGACCCGAAGACGAACACGGTCGTCACCGGCTTCGACACCTACAGGAATGCAGCACTTGTGAATGTCATCCCTGCGCAGGTCGCCGCAGCGATTGCACGAGATGCCGGCCTTGTCGACAAAACGGGATATTGTCCGATCGAAGCGGCGACGATGCGCTCGATGATAGATCCCAGCATCTATGCGCTCGGCGATGCCTGTCTTGGCGGGGATATGCCGAAGTCCGCCTATGCGGCGAGCAGCCAAGCGAAAGTCGCTGCCGCTGCGATTGCGAGCGACTTGCTTGGAAAGCCGCCTGCGTCGAATTACTACGAAAGCGTCTGCTGGAGCGAAATTGAGCGGGACGATGCGGTGAAATACGCAAGCCGCTACGAACTCCGCGATGCAGCAATCAGGTTGGCCGAGAGCACAGTCTCGCAAATGGGCGAAACCGCCGAATTGCGGAAGGCAAATCAGCAGGAGAAATTCCGATGGAATCAGACGCTCGTCGCGGACATGTTCTCCTGACGAGTCAGGACGTAGAGACCGGCGATTGCCTGACCCGACGCAAGATCCTGCAATACGGCGCCTCCGCCTTTTTCGGTGCGAATCTTGCGCTGGGGTATCCTCGGTCACCGCAGGCAGCCACAGCCGTCCAGGGTGTTCACACCCTCACTTTAGGCCAGGCAGAGGTCACGATCATATCCGATGGAAAATTCGATTTTCCTCAGTCGTTCGTTCTTCCCGATCGCAAACCGGCCGAAATCGACACCCTGTTCTTCAAAGTCGGGCCAGTAAAGCCGACTTTCGATGCCGAAGTGAATGTAGTCCTCATCCGCATGACCGACCGGCTCGTATTGGTCGACACAGGCGGTGGGACTGAATTCATGCCCTCGCTCGGGCGATTCCCTGAGCTCCTGCAATCTGCAGGCATCGCCCTGGACGACGTCACGGATGTTGTCTTCACACACGCGCATCCAGATCACTTTTGGGGTGTGATCGACCCCTTTGATGGAACGTCGCGCTTTCCGAATGCACGGCTCCACATGGCGGCGGCCGAAAGGGACTATTGGCTGAAGCCAGGCTTGGAGAAGTCTGGTCCTCCCAATCTGGTCGGGGTCACACTGGGCACGCAGCGGCGACTTAACGCCTTGAAGGATCATGTCGAGGAATTGCCATTAGGGCGGGAGATCGCTCCTGGTCTTCTCAGTGTCCCCACACCTGGTCACACACCGGGGCACATCTCACTGCAGCTCTCATCGCAAGGCCAGAATCTCTTTCTCGGCGGAGACGTTCTGATTCATCCGATCGTATCATTCGCAGAGCCGGCGTGGCGCTGGGGAGCAGATGTTGATTGGTCGGAGGCGGCCAAGTCACGAGCGCGCATCCTCGACATGCTCGCGTCAGGCCAGATTCCATTCTTAGGTTACCATCTTCCTTGGCCGGGGCTGGGCCGAGTCGAACGGCATGATTCTGCGTACCGCTGGATTCCAGTATGATCGAAATCAGCTATTCATCTATTTTAAAAATCTATATATAGGCATACCTATTCATAATATCTATTATTCTCTATTGATATCGAGCGCAGCATTCATCAATTGGTCTGACGAACTCCATTCACCTCTGAAATGTATTCCGCGCCACCTATTCGGTCGGCAAATTTGTGTGTCAAATCATCGACATTTTCATCGCAAAAGTCCGCGGACAGGGGATTTTTTGTGCCGTCGGGATTGGCCCGCGTGATATTTGGAAACCGATATCGGTATTGAGTCAGTGATCGCCGACAAATCGCGTCGAACTTATGCACTCGGGGGATAATGAGCGATAGCAGGGCACGGCCTTTTTATCGAAGCGCACAGGGTATTCGACGATGACATTGTCTCCGTCGATTCGAGTAAATCGAGTTCGACGGGCAAGATTATTTCTCGATCAAAACAAAAAGCTTCTGGGAAAAAGAAGGGGGAATACATGCAGAAGGCAAGCAACGAAGGATCGTCGGCCGTCAAGAGCGCCGCACTTGCGGTGGGTCTTTTAATGGCGGGCGCTGCGATCGCTCCGTTGTCCACCCCAGTTTCGGCTGCGGACCTCGGAGGCGACTGTTGCGCAGATCTCGAGGAGCGCGTTGCCGAGCTCGAGGCCACCACAGCCCGAAAGGGCAATCGGAAGGTTTCGCTCACCATCTCTGGGTGGGTCGCAAACCAGATCATGTGGTATGATAACGGTCCGGCCAGCAACGCTTATGTCACGGGAATTGGTTCGACGCTCAACTCTCACGTGACGTTCACCGGTGCTGCCCAAATCACCAAGGATTGGAACGCAGGCTACGTTCTTCAGCTTGAAACGGGCACGTCAGATCCTCTTACGGCGGGCAATACTGCATTTAACGCGGAAGGTCCGTCGGGCCTTCATATCGTGAAGAATCATGGTGCGTTCGTAACGAACTCCGTGGATGTCCTTTATTCCTATTGGTTCTTGAAGAGCGATCAACTCGGCAAGGTCAGCGTCGGCAG
>CAYYDL010000109.1:0-1642 GCA_964470545.1 uncultured Hyphomicrobium sp.
TACCAGATCAAGGGCGACAAGGAGATCAACTTCCTCAAAGTTGACAACCACGCCGTCCGCGAAGCTCAGCTTGCGAAACTCGTGCGGCTGCGCGCCGAGCGTAACGAAGCGGAAACGCAAGCCGCGCTCGACGCGTTGACTGAAGGTGCCAAGGGCAACGCCAACCTTCTCGATCTCGCCGTCAAAGCCGCACGCAAGAAAGCGACGGTCGGTGAAATCTCCTTTGCGCTGGAAAAAGTGTTCTCGCGACACAAGGCTGAAATTCGCGCTATCAGCGGCGTCTATAAAAAGGAAGCGGCGATGAATCCGAGCCTTGAGCGCGTCAAGAAGCTCGTCGAGCAATTCGATAAGAACGACGGCCGCCGTCCCCGCATTCTGATTGCGAAGCTCGGCCAGGACGGCCACGACCGCGGCCAGAAAGTCATCGCCTCGGCGTTCGCCGATCTGGGCTTCGACGTCGACATCGGACCGCTGTTCGCCACCGCCGATGAAGCCGCTCGCCAGGCCGTCGAAAACGACGTGCACGTCGTCGGCGTCTCGACCATGACGGCGGGCCACCTGACGCTTGTGCCGGAACTCAAAGCCGCGCTCGACAAGGAAGGCCGCGGCGACATCATGATCGTCGTGGGCGGCGTCATTCCGCCCGCGGATTACGACGCGCTTTATGCGGCGGGCGCCAAGGCGGTGTTCGGTCCCGGCACGAATATCCCCGAAGCCGCCGCCGATCTCGTCGAAAAACTCAACGCGCAGTTGGGATATGCCGACAAGCAGGCGGCGGAATAGCTCACAGCACGCCCCATTTCAGGAAAGGCACGGGATCATGGCCTTCGACCAGATCAAGCTCGAAATTTCGCAGCTTCTGACGGACATGCAGAACCAGCCCCAGGATAAGCACGAGATCTACCTCTCGCTTGTTGAGAAGCTCAATCAGCTGAAGGCGACTGGCATGCCGTTGCCGGAAGACCTCGTCACGCTTGAACGCGAACTTGAAGAAGAATTCGCGGACGAACAACGGCAAGGCGAATAATGGCAGCAATCGCGTCATGGCCGCGAAGGCGGTCATCCACGACGACGGCCGCAACTCGTCCTGTCATCCTCAACTTCCTGCAGAGGTTTCATTCCATTAGGTGCGTTGCCGCCCAATCATCCTCGGGACAAGCCCGGTGGACGACAATAGTCTCGTGAACCTCAATACTTCCGCAGACGAAAGAATGCTGTGCCCGCTTCACCCGCGAGATTGACGGATCCTGTACGCCCCGAAACTTTGATATGGATCGTACCGCCGGTGTTATACTGCTGGTTGTAAAAGCTGCCGACGTAGCTGCTCGCACCGACTTTCGTCAGCTGGGCCGTCTGATCGACTTTGGCTGAAGACGTGGCGCAGGTCGCAGACATTTCATAACTCGTCTCACCGGTTTTCGCGAAGTGCGCCCGGCAACGCGCCCGCTCCTTCTTTCCGGACGAAAAATTGATCGAGCCATTCCCCGCCCACGTGCCGACGAGCATCGCAGACTCGGCATTAGCAGCCGCGACACCCACCAGGCTCAAGCCCAAGACGGCCGCGAGCATTGAAACAAAAGCGGTAGTGTAGCGCGCTCTCCGGCGTTGGCTCTGGATCATTCTCTGTTACTCCAATGAAACC
>CAYYDL010000110.1:0-1538 GCA_964470545.1 uncultured Hyphomicrobium sp.
AGCGAAGAAACCATGAGCACGTTTCCCGCCGCCTGCCACACCGGATTCTTCGTTTCGCTCAGAATGACAAGCCGCCGGCGTGAGGGTGTGGCATTCAATCGATGAACCTTTTCGTCAGCCCGCCGTAGGCGTCGATCCGCCGGTCGCGCAGGAACGGCCAGTGCTTCCGCGTCGTGTCCACCGCGCCGGTGTCGACCGGCACGATCAGGACCTCCTCCCGGTCGGCGCCCGCCTTCGCCAGGATTTCTCCGCTCGTGCCGGCAACAAAGCTCTGGCCCCAGAACTCGATCCCGTCGCCGCCCGCCGGCCGTTCGAGCCCGATCCGGTTTACCGCGGCAACGTAGCAGCCGTTCGCCACCGCGTGGCTGCGCTGGATCGTCTCCCACGCGCCGTGCTGGTTCGCCCCGAATTCCGCCTTTTCGCCCGGGTGCCAGCCGATCGCCGTCGGATAGAACAAAATCTCCGCGCCCTGCAGCGCCGTCAGCCGCGCGCCCTCGGGATACCACTGGTCCCAGCACACGAGCACGCCGATCCGGCCGAACTTCGTGTCCCACGCGCGAAACCCGGTGTCGCCCGGCGCGAAGTAGAACTTCTCGTAGTAGAGCGGATCGTCCGGGATGTGCATCTTGCGGTAGACGCCCGCGAGCTTTCCGTCCGCATCGATGATCGCCGCCGTGTTGTGATAAAGCCCCGCCGCGCGCTTTTCGAAGAGCGACGCGATCACCACGACACCGTGCTTTTTCGCGATCGCCTGGAACGCCTCCGTCGTCGGCCCCGGCACCGGCTCGGCGAGCTCGAAATTCGGGTAGTCCTCGCTCTGGCAGAAATATTGCGAGCGAAACAGCTCCTGCGTGCAGATGATGTTCGCCCCGTCTCGCGCCGCGCGTTCGGCCAGCGCCAGCGCCTTCGTCACGTTCTCCGCCGGATCCGCGGCGCACGCGTGCTGCAGGAGACCAAGCGTTATTTTCATGAAATAGACAGGAGACCGAAAAGTCGGAAACGCGAGCGCGCCGTGGCTTCGCGCCTTTGGTCCTTGGTCTCTGGTCCCTGGTCCCTCGTCAATACACCACCTTGTTCAGCGGATATTCCACGATCCCCTCCGCGCCCTGCTCCTTGAGCTGCGGGATGATCTCGCGCACGACGCTCTCGTCGATGATCGTCTCCAGCGCGACCCACTCCGGGTTGCTCAGCTGCGAGATCGTCGGGTTCCGCAGCGCCGGCAACGCCTTCACCACGGCTTCGAGCGACGCCTTCGGCAGGTTCATCTTCAGGCCCACCTTGTTCTCCGCCTCGAGCGCGCCGCGCAACAGCAGCGCGATCGTCTCGATCTTTTTCCGTTTCACCGGATCCGCCCAGCTCGCCTTGTTGGCGATGAACTTCGTGTTCGTCTCCATCAACGTGTCCACGATCCGCAGTTTGTTCGCCCGGAGTGAACTCCCCGTCTCCGTGATGTCCACGATCGCATCGACGAGGTCCGGCACCTTCACCTCCGTGGCGCCCCACGAGAACTCCACCTCGACCTTGATGCCTTTCTGCTC
>CAYYDL010000111.1:0-1813 GCA_964470545.1 uncultured Hyphomicrobium sp.
CCCTCGATGCGGCCCTTGCCAACGGGATCGCAATCATCGAATGGCCTTCGCGTGGCGACGGCCGTATCACCAAAAACAGACTGACGCTCCGGTTTGATGAGACAGCCGCCATCGACCGCCGAAATGTTCTGCTCGGCGCCACTGTCGATCTGGCGTCTCGCCTTGACCGCTTCGCGACCATCCGCAAATTTCTCACACATTCTGGTTGGGGCGATGCCACCACGGCCTTCAGCTATCTGCAGGGCGACGCCTCCCTGCGCCGATATGCCCGCCTCACGAAACCAGATGGCTCACGCGCCATCCTCATGGATTCGCCCCAGAAGCCCGATGGCCCACCGATCCGTGACGGCAAATCTTACAGCGCGATCGCGCATCTCGCGGAAAACGTGAGGGCGTTCGTCGCCATCGACTACGCGCTCGAAGCTTCGGGCCTGTCCGTACCTCATATCCTGGCGGAGAATTTGGCGGAAGGACTGCTTCTCATCGAAGATTTGGGAGATAAGGTTTTCGCCGCCGAAGTGAAGAAAGGCGGCGACCAGGCCGTGCTATGGACGCGCGGTGTGGACACGCTGATCGCCATCCAGCGCGCGCCGCCACCGAAAGAGATGGCGCTTTCGGACGGTTCGACCTTCTACCTGCCGGCCGCCGATGAAGGGGTCCTTGAAATCGAGACGGACCTGCTTCTGGACTGGTATTGGCCCGCCCTCCGTGGCCATCCTCCTCCGCAATCGGCGCGAGAGGAATTCAAGCAGCTTTGGAAGCCGGTTTTCGCGCGCGTCCTCAACCAGCCGAGAACCTGGCTGTTGCGTGACTTCCATTCTCCAAACCTCATCGCACTCGACGATCGCGATCCCCCGCGCGACGTCGGCATTATCGACTTTCAGGACGCGATGCTCGGCCCTGCGGCCTACGATCTCGTCTCGCTTCTCCAGGATGCCCGGGTCGACGTGCCAGAAGCATTGGAAGAGCAATTGCTTGGCCGATATGTGACGGTCGTCTCGTCGTGCGACGCCACATTCGATCGCACCGAATTTGCTTTCAGCTATGCTGCGCTCGGTGCCCAACGAAATACCAAAATCCTTGGTATCTTCGCGCGTCTCGCGATGCGGGACGGAAAGAGGCAATATCTCGCCCACCTGCCAAGGATCTGGGGGTATCTTGAGCGCGACCTGCAGCATGATGGTCTCGCGCCTCTCAGGGCATGGTATGACGAGAACCTACCTCGGAGCCTGCGCACAGAAGCCCTCGATATCTAACTCGAATTCGGAGACGCATCTCTATGACGTCCGCCAAGCGCCCGACAAGCGCATTCGTTCTGGCTGCCGGCAAAGGCGAGCGGATGCGCCCACTGACGAACATGATCCCAAAACCTCTCGTCCGGCTCGGCGGCAAACCTCTGATCGATCACGTGCTCGACCGACTTGCCGCCGCACAGATAAAGAAGGCCGTGGTCAACGTCCATTACCTTGCCGACGAACTCGAAGAGCATCTGTCCCATCGCTCGACACCGAAAATCGTCATTTCCGACGAACGCAAAAAGTTGCTCGATACCGGCGGCGGCGCCCTCAATGCCCTGCCGAAGCTCGGCCCCGAACCTTTTGTCATTCACAATTCAGATTCCGTCTGGATCGAGGGCCTGGGTTCGAACCTCGGCCGCCTTCTCGAAGCCTGGGATGAGAGAATGATGGATAGCCTGATGCTCGTCGCCCCGCTCGCTGCAAGCATCGGATACGATGGTCTCGGCGACTTCCAGATGGATCCCGTTGGCCGGCTCACGCGCCAAGCCGGTTCCAGAATGGTCCCGTTTGTTTTC
>CAYYDL010000112.1:0-3369 GCA_964470545.1 uncultured Hyphomicrobium sp.
CAGCCGCGAGTAGCTCGTTCTACGCTGCGATGCGCATGCTCCCACGCGAGCAGCGCGAAGCGATGTATCACGTGTATGCGTTCTGCCGCGCCGTTGACGACGTTGCCGACAACAGCGGCTCACGAGAGGTGCGGCTCGCCGACCTCGATCGTTACCGCAACGATATCGAGCAGCTTTATGCCGGTGGTCGCGTGACATCGCGGACGCGCGATCTCGTGGGCCCGGTCCGTCAATACGGACTTCTCAAGGATGATTTTATAGAGGTGATTGACGGCATGGAGATGGACATCGTCCGAGATCTCCGTGCCCCGGAATGGAAGGTACTCGACCTTTACTGTGACCGTGCGGCATCCGCCGTCGGACGATTGTCGGTCCGCATCTTCGGGATTGCCGAAGCGCCCGGCATCGAGCTGTCCCATCATTTGGGCCGCGCGCTTCAGCTCACCAACATTCTGCGCGACATCGACGAAGACGCAGCGATGGGACGACTCTATCTTCCGAAGGAAGCTCTGCGCGACGCCGGCATCACCGATACGTCGATCGATGCCATTCTCGCCAACCCGGCGCTCGACTATGTCTGTCGTGGCATCGCGGAGAAAACACGCAAATACTACGATCGTTCTGAAGCCATCATGGCGCGCTGCCCACGCCGCACCGTGAGATCACCGCGTATGATGGCGACCGTCTATCGCGGCATCCTCGAAAAGCTCATCGCGCGAGGCTGGCGCGCGCCGCGCGTGGACGTGCGCCGCTCGAAGCGCACCGTCCTCTGGGCGGTTCTCCGCGACGGCATCTTTTGAATGACGAACGGCACTGTTCACATCGTCGGGGCCGGTCTTGCCGGCCTGTCGGCGGCGGTTGCGCTCGTCGAGAGGGGCCGCAAGGTCGTCGTCCACGAACTCGCGCGACACGCGGGAGGCCGCTGCCGCTCCTATTTCGAACCCGCGCTCGGACTGACGATCGACAACGGTAACCATCTTCTGCTCTCTGGGAACGGCCACGCGATGGCGTTTCTCGATAAGATCGGCGGACGGCATTTGCTCGACGAGCCCAAGCACGCGGCGTTCAACTTTTTCGATCTCCAGTCCGGCGAACACTGGGTGTTGCGGCCGAACGACGGCCGTCTCCCGTGGTGGATTTTTGCGAAGGACCGCCGTGTCCCGAATACGCGCGCTATGGATTATGTCGCGCTTGCAAAACTTCTGAGCGCCGGCCCCTGGGAACCCGTTACGGACAGGATCAAGTCAGACACGGTGCTTTATAGCCGTCTGATGCACCCGGTGCTGCTGGCAGCGCTGAATTGTGATCCGAAGGAAGGTGCAGCGAAGCTTGCCGCGGCGGTCATTCGCGAGACACTGGCGCGCGGCGGAAAGGCCTGCCGGCCGCTTTTCGCTGCCAGCGGCCTCGGACCCGCGCTTGTCGACCCGGCTCTTGCTTTCATTGTAAAAGAAGGGGGCAGCCTACATTTCGACCACGCGTTGAAAGCGATCGAATGGTCAGACGATCGCGCGCGTGCCTTGCAGTTTTTCGACGGAACGATTGAACTCGCTTCGGCCGATCAGGTCATTCTCGCGGTGCCGGCGTGGGTCGCGCGCACGCTTGTCCCGGATTTGAAAGTACCGACCGAATACCGTGCGATCTTCAACGCGCACTTTGCCTTCGCGCCGCCAAAGCGCCTTCCGAAGATTACGGGCGTCATCAACGCCACAACCGAATGGCTGTTCGCTTTTGACAACAGACTGTCCGTCACGGTGAGTGCGGCAGACCGCTTCAATGAGGCGGACCGGGAGCCGCTCGCACGAGCAATCTGGGCTGAAATTGGGAGGATCGCCGGCATCGATGCGAATCTCCCGCGCTGGCAGATCGTCAAGGAACGGCGTGCGACGTTTGCGGCGACGCCCGATCAGAATGCCCTGCGACCGCATGCCGAAACACGCTGGCAAAACCTTCGTCTCGCGGGGGACTGGACCGCGACCGGCCTTCCCGCGACAATCGAGGGCGCGATAAGGTCTGGCGAAACTGCCGCAAAACTGGCGATGGTCGCGTAACTCTGATAGGACGCTCGGATCCCTGGAGAGAGCCGCCATGAATTTCGAATCCGCAACGCAGTCCGCGCGCTTGGCGTCCGACGCCGCCGCACGCGAAATTGGACTGTCGGAGATTGACGGCGCAATTGCCGCCGCAAAGAACGCGCTGCTGACACTTCAGCGCGACGACGGCCATTTCGTCTTCGAGCTCGAAGCCGATGCGACGATCCCGGCCGAATACGTTTTGATGCGGCATTATCTGGCTGAACCTGTCGATGCTGAGCTCGAAGGTAAGATCGCCAACTATCTCCGCCGCATCCAATCGGAAGACGGCGGTTGGCCGCTATTTCATGACGGCGCCTCGAACATCAGCGCGAGCGTGAAAGCCTACTATGCGCTGAAGATGATCGGCGTCAGCACCGACGAACCTTACATGAAGAAGGCGCGTGGCTGGATACTCTCGCAAGGCGGCGCCTCGCACAGCAACGTCTTCACGCGCAACCTGCTCGCATTGTTCGGTGCACTGCCGTGGACTGGTGTGCCCGTCATACCGGTCGAGATTATGGTTCTGCCGCGCTGGTTTCCATTTCATATCGACAAGATCTCCTACTGGGCGCGCACCGTGCTTGTCCCGTTGACGGTGCTCAACGCTTTGAAACCGAAGGCACGCAATCCAAAGGGCGTCGGCATTCCCGAGCTTTTCACGATCCCACCCGAGCAGGTGAAAGTCTGGCCGAAGGGGCCGCATCAGAAATCGCCATGGTCCGAAATCTTCGGCGGGCTTGATCGCGTGTTGCGCGTCTCCGAACCATTTCTTCCGAAGTCCGTACGCAAACGCTCAATCGATAAGGCCGTGGCCTTCGTTACCGAGCGTCTAAACGGTGAGGATGGCCTGGGTGCCATTTTCCCGGCTATGGTCAACGCGCTGCTCGTTTACGATGCGCTCGGCTATTCCACGGATCATCCGGACTATCGGACCGCGCGCGGTTCGATCGAAAAGCTGCTGACCATCAAGGACGATGAAGCGTACTGCCAGCCGTGCCTGTCTCCTGTTTGGGACACGGCGCTCTCGGCCCACGCTCTGATGGAAGTGGGAGGCGCCGAAGCCGAAGCGAGTTCGGATCGGGCGCTCCAGTGGCTGAAGCCTCTGCAGGTGCTCGACACCGTCGGCGACTGGGCGGCGACACGGCCGAACATTCGCCCCGGCGGCTGGGCGTTCCAATACGCCAATCCCTATTACCCCGACACAGATGATACGGCGGTCGTCGTCATGGCGATGGACCGCGCCATCGGTCGTGCGCAGCAACCGGACGATTCCTATCGCGAAGCCATCGCCCGCGGG
>CAYYDL010000113.1:0-2674 GCA_964470545.1 uncultured Hyphomicrobium sp.
AGGTGGCGGCGCATCAGCAGGTAGGACTCTTCCTCGCTCCAACCGAGAGTCTGCAGTAAGCCTTTCGCACGGTCGAGAATTTTGCGGTCGGCGAGTTTCTGCGATGTGCGAGCCAACTCGCTCTTCACAGCCGATGCCCCGATCACCGCGCCGATCGGAAGGCTCAAGCTTAGGAGAAATGCGAGATCGCGGGGTTTCCAGGGCTCTGCTTCCTTGCGGCAAAAATTCGCCACGCCAACCGTGACTCCCTGATCCACGAGCGGGATAGACACTACAGCTTCGTACGCACTTGCGCGAAATTCGGGAAAGGTTGCGAAGCGCGAGTCTGCGGCGGCCCCTTTATGTAGGACGATGGGCGTCGATCGATCCCAATGAAATGCCTGTGCCCGGAGCTCTACGTCCGCAAGAGTTGGCCGCACGCTGATACGCCCTAAGGATAAGACCATGCTCGCCCTTCGGTCTTCGCGATCGAAGCGGTACACGAAAGCTGCTTGGGCTCGGGTCTCGGAAATCGCCAACTCGATCAGTGGCTTGATGGAAAGGCCGTCTATCGGAGATACGGTCTGGTCCCAAAATCCGGTGGTACTTGCAATTGCTGTGGCTGCTGTCGCTTGCATTGTGAATTCTCCATATCAACCAACAAATCTCGTTACTGAAACTGGCCGCATTGATGGAGGCGACAACAACAATGAGAACCCGCCGCAATCGGCAAAATCCTCGGCTGCTCATTGTAATGTACCATTGTCTATCGATATTATAGAGTAATCTGAAATCTGTCAACTGTGGCGGTTCGCGCCGTTTCTGCCATGAGCCCTTCCGGCGACCTGTGGTGCCGGATGAGCGATACCAATCACGAAAGGACATTTGATGTCGGACCAACCACGAAAGCCCGGACTCGCGACCCTCGCACTGCACGCCGGACAAGAGCCTGACCCAGCCACGACAGCCAGAGCTGTGCCGATCTACGCTACTTCGAGTTACGTGTTCAAGGACGCGGAGAACGCGGCCAACCTCTTCGCGTTGAAGGAGTTCGGCTACATCTACTCACGCCTGATGAACCCGACAAACGACGTGCTCGAGAAGCGCCTGGCGGCGCTCGACGGTGGCGTTGGCGCCTTGGCTTTCGCATCGGGCCAGGCGGCAATCACGGCCGCAATCCTGACCATCACGCATGCCGGTCAGAACTTCATTTCCGCGACCAGTCTTTACGGGGGAACTTGGACGCTCTTCTCGCAGACCCTGAAAAAACTGGGCATCGAAGTTCGATTCTTCGATCCGGACCACCCCGAACAGATCGCGGAATTAGCCGACGAGAATACGCGACTGGTTTACCTGGAATCGGTCGGCAATCCCAAGAATGACGTCCCGGACTTCAGAAAGATCGCAGATGCCGCCCATGCAAAGGGCCTACCTGTAATCGTCGACAACACGGTCCTGACGCCCGCCCTGCTCCGGCCCTTCGAGCACGGCATCGACATAGCGGTCTACTCGGCGACGAAGTTCTTGGGTGGTCACGGCGTGCACATCGGCGGGGCCGTAGTGGACAGCGGGAATTTCGATTGGGCCGGCAGTCCGGCAAAGTGGCCGGAATTTACGGCGCCGGACGATGCATATCACGGTATCGTGTTTACCGAAGCTCTGAAACCACTCGGCAATCTTGCCTACATCATCCACATCCGTACGCATTGGCTGAGGGATACGGGCGGCTCCATGAGCCCATTCGCCGCGTTCCTGTTTCTGTTAGGCATCGAGACTCTGCATGTTCGACTTGAGCGGCATACCCAGAACGCACTCGCCCTGGCTGAGTGGCTGCTGCATCACCCCGCCGTGGACTGGGTGAACTACCCCGGCCTTCCAAATCATTCGCATTATCACGCGGCGCAAAAATACCTGGCGAAAGGCGCGGGCGCGATTCTGGGATTCGGAGTGAAAGGCGGGCGAGAGGCTGGCGTAAAGCTCATCAACAGCGTCAAACTGGCGAGCCATCTGGCCAATGTCGGAGACGCGAAAACGCTCGTCATTCATCCAGCATCGACCACCCACTCTCAACTCAAACCGGAGGAGCAGTTGGAGACCGGTGTCACTCCAGAGTACATCCGAGTCTCAGTGGGCATCGAGGATATCGAAGACATCAAGGCCGACCTCGACCAGGCGCTGCGGGCATCCCAGGGTTAACGACGCGATCAGCCACGTATTCCTTGACCGATCGGGCTTGTGCGCTCCCCGTGACGATGGAGCGGAAAGAATCTGCATTTTCGGAAAGCGCCCGGTCGGTCTAAGGACGGCGGCTGCTTGGAAATCGCCGCGCCGGACAAGGAGCGCGCCACCTTATGGCAACCGATGGTTGACGCTGGACGTGTCTGAATCAAGGCACGCCTTAAAGAAGATGCGCAGTTCGTCCGCCAACCTTTCGGGCTGTTCTTCGGGAATGTAGTGGCCGCAAGACTCAATTTTCCCACCGCTGAGACTCTCACAATGGGGTGTCATCAATTCGTGGATGTCCGGTGCGCTGCCGACATCTCCTCCCAGCGCTAAAACGCGAGTCCTGATCTTATTCGCGAATAGCTTCTGGTTTTGCCGCGCATCCTCTTGGACGGATCGATAGTAGCCGAGCATACCGCGAAGGCCGCCGAGGGAAGCGTAGCATCTCACATACTCATCAATATCAGCCGCC
>CAYYDL010000114.1:0-4789 GCA_964470545.1 uncultured Hyphomicrobium sp.
GAATCATCCGCAATTTCGGGCTTGGTTCCAAAACGGCAGCGCAAGACGGTTTGTTCCGTAAGGTACGGCGCCGAGCCTAAGGCGGGCGGGGCGGAAGCGGTGCTGCCACTCACCGCGCGCAGAGGCGTCTTGAGACCTAGGAACCGCGGCGTCCGCTCCCCACTTACCGTCCTTAAGGATGTTGTGAGACATCCATCCGAGAGATCAAGGAGTGTTTTCGATGCATCTGAAAACGATCACTGCGCTGGGGGTCGTGCTGCTCATGGCGCTGGGCAGTGCGACGGCCGACGCACGCATGGGAGGTGGCGGCGGCCACTTCGGCGGCGGCGGCTTCGGCGGAGGTGGGCACTTTGGTGGAGGGTTCGGTGGCGGCGGCCATTTCGGTGGTGGGGGTCACTTTGGCGGTGGCCATTTTGGCGGAGGGCATTTTTCCGCGCACTCGTTCCACTCCGGTCGGAGCTTCGGTGGACGGAGCTTCCGGGGCACGAATAGCAGCAGGGCGTTTCGGGGCGGCCGAAATTACGCCTATGCCCATGGCCACCGGGGACATGGAGGACGTGGCCATCACCATCACCACCGTCATGGCTATCCAATCTTCATCGGTGGTTATCCCTACTACGATGATTACTACTACGACGATTATTACGATTACGGCGACGACTGCGATTGGCTCTATAGCAATGCCGTTCGTACCGGCAGCCCCTATTGGTGGCGGCGCTATCGGGCTTGCGAATATTGATCCTTGCGGCGTGAGGACATCTCGATAGACGCGGAAAGGGCTCCGGGAATGAACCCGGAGCCCGTAATTTTGGTCGGTAGCTCGGCTTACGGGCTCGAGCTGCCCGTTCCTGCCGGTGACGTAGGAATCCTCGCTCCAGGCTTCGATCCTGCAGCAGGGTCGTTCGGAGTGTTGGTCGAAGGGCCCGGCTGAACATTTTGATCCGTTGTCGGATCAGCCGGAATACCGGCGGGTGTCGAAACACCCGTTTCTCCGGTGCTGGCGCCTTGACCGGCCGGATCAGGAGTGACCGTCGTCGGCCTGGATCCCGGTGATTGCGGGCTCACGTCGGAACTATAGTCTGCCGCTTGCACCATGGCGCCGAACGAACCTGCCGCGAACATCGCTGCGATTGCGGCAGTGGCCTTGAGCATCTTCATCCTCAAATCTCCTTTTGTTGTGGACGTCTCCACACAGCAAACGGGTCCCCACGGGGGATTGTTCCGCAGACGTCCGCAAGGATGGAGCTGAGTGAAGATCAGCGGATTCGGTGAGGAGCCCACCTTGTGATGCGCGCGGCAATCTCTTGATGGAGACCAATCTCTCTCTGAATTTTTGCGACGAGATCGCCAATCATTCTGCTCAAGAGTTGTGGTTCCGAAGCTAGCGACCGGGTCCAGAGCGAAAGATGAGGTGCTTGGCTGCGGTAGACGTCAGCTCCTGCCGCCGCAGCGGCGCTCAACAGTAGGAGCGATGACGAAGAGGTGGGCCGAGAAACGTCCGAATACCGCAACATTTTGACGATGATTCGCGCGTGCCAATCGTGAAAATCCGGCCGCTGATGCCAAAGCGCGATCGCACGCCGTTGGCAGGCCTGTTCGAAGTACGTCATGACCTCGACATTCCCCCCTGAGAAAAAAGTCGACATCCCCGCTGGCTCCGTTAACCTGACATCCCACTGTCAGTTCCACCGACGACTAGACTTGTCCCTACGATCATCCGATGGAATCAGCGCCGTGTTGAGATGTAACGTGGGAAAGAGGCGATTGTTGGTTTAACAAAGCGTTCAATCACCGGTCCCGTGGCTCAATGGATAGAGCGTCGGAATTCGACTCCGAAGGTTGCAGGTTCGAGCCCTGCCGGGATCGCCATACTTATTTCGTGGTGTGGGAATGCGGGACCAACTGGCAGCCCTGTTTCAGATTTTAGTCTTGTTTAGTTGGCCCTCAGTAGAGGTTTGTTCGTACTATCCTTGAACTGAGAGGCCGTTAACGCTGAATTTCAGGAACGAACACTTCTGCGGCGTTGTTGGACGGACGAGGGAAGCTACCTCCAACAAAGGGCCTTCATCATGAAAACAGTCTCAGCAGCTCTTCTTGCGGTTAGTTTTGGTGTCGCGGCATTGGTTTCGGCTGCGCCGGCAAATGCGTGCGGATGGTGGCATCACCATCATCATTGGCATGATGGGTGGTAAACGTTCGAAGAGCAGCGCTTTTAGCCACGGCTGCTGCACCTTCTTGCGTTGACGGGCACACAGATATTGCTGCGTGCCCGTCAGATCTTTCCTGCCTACGACTTGTAAAAATTGTAGTCAGGGAGAGCTTTAAGCGAGTCTTTTGTGCCGTTGGTTGTTATCTTGAGGCTGCTGCCGTCACGGGAAATTTTCAAATCGCTGAACGGCACGGCGACGTACTTGTCCCCGATGCCCAGGAAGCCTCCGACACTCAGAACCACCTCATCCATCGTTCCGTCCGGCTTCAGAACGATGTCCTCGACGCTGCCGATATTTTCATTTGCATTGTTGTAGACTTTGGTGCCAACGATTTTGCTCGTGCGCAATTCTTCCGCAGACTGCATGTTGTCGGCCGCAAGGGCGGGCAGGGTCGCGAAACTTGCTATTGCGATCACGCCTGCTGCAAGGATTTGTCCGATCAGTGCTCTCATCATTTCCTCCGTATTGCTGGGGAGCGATGCGAGAAAAGGACTGTCGCCCAATGATTGTTCCCTTGGCGCCCAAATTTTGCGGGCCATCCGATCCAAAGCTTGGAGCAGCCACTGGAGGAATAGTGAACGGGCTTCGCGAGGCTCGCAGCCTGGAACTGACGCGCCGAAGCTTGGTTTTTCGGCTGGCCCGGATTGACCGCGGACGGCCGCAAATGGTGAACCTTGGGAGTGGAAAATGGCGCGGTTCGTCGGGATTGATCACATATCGGTGCGCGTAAGCGATTTCGTGAAGTCGAAGGCGTTCTACAGTAGCCTTTTCGAATTTTTAGGCCTCAAGGTGCTCGACGAATATGAGGACTCCATGGGCTGGACCAACGGCAAGACGCGATACTGGATCGGGCAAGCGGATGCAAAGGGCTGTTCGCACAAACATCATACGGGAGACATCGGCCTTCATCATTATGCGTTTCAGTTGCGCAGCCGAAAAGATGTCGACGATCTTCAAACGTATTTGAAGAAAAACGACGTAACGATCGTCGATCCGGCCGATGAATATTATGATGACTATTATGCCGTCTTTTTTCTCGATCCAGATGGGATCAAGCTCGAAGGCATGAAGTACGGGGAGAAGCACGAAAAAGCGGAAAAGAAAAAGGCGACATAGGTGACCGTCGAATCTGAGGTGCCGACAAAGGCGGCTGACCCAAGCCCCGATCACCGTGCCAGGGACGACAGCACGCGCTCGACATCCTCGAAGACGAAAGGCTTGCTGATCACCGGTCGTGATTTGTAGTCCACGGGAAGCGCATCGGTTCCGTGTCCCGTTGCGAAAGCGAAGGGCCGGTTCGCTTTTGAAAGTGCGTCGGCGATTGGGGTGCATTCCTCATGGCCTAGCGTGCAGTCGAGGATGGCAAACGCCGGCATACCCGTGTTCAAGATAGCTAATGCCTCCCCCACCGTGGCTGCTGGTCCAATAACCTTGTGGCCGAGGTCTTCGACGTACATTGCCAAGAGCTGTGCGATCAAGGCTTCGTCTTCGACGATGAGAATTTGCGCCACTGGTGTCGCTCTTCGCTGATGTGATTTCCGACAATTACGATGACCTCATATCACGAGGGCGATCGCATCGAAAGGTTGTGCTCTTGACGGCCGATGGGAGGGCGACAATTGATTTTTTCGACGCCACATGGTGAGTAATCGGATCGCAATGACGGCCGGATGGTCGAGGCTAGAGACTTAAAAAAATGGGCGTCCGCACCTCTCTCAGAACGCTGCGGCGAACTTCGATGCGCGCTTTTCTGATCATCGTTTCTCTCGCCTTTTTGACGGTTGGGTCCGCGGAAACGCATCAGCAGCGTAAGAGTTCGGCAACCTCCGGCATCTCCATCTCCAATTTGACGCACGGGCAATCGGCAATCATCGCCGATTATCGTTCGGCAATTCTCGCATTGGCCGATAGCCAGGTTGTTCCGGATAGCGAGACTCGAACGCTGCAGAATTTCGTTCATTTGCAGTTTGCGTATTGTCTTTGGGGGCTCGTGCCGGGGAGCGTTTCCTACGAGGACAGCCCATTCAATGAATGCTCCCACGCTTATCTGGCTGGGACCAGGGCACTTCTCGATCGGCTCCGTCAGGCGGAAGATACCCGTGCCAAAGCCGACGACCTTGCAGAAGAGATCAATCGGGCGATGGTGCAAACCGGCGCGGCGCTCGATATCTGCAGCAACAGCTTTGCGGCCTTCAACACTGCCGAAATCGTCTTGCCAAAGTGGTCCGACATTTCTTTCAACCCGCTCGGGCTTCTATTGGGCTTCATTATTTTAGGCGCGACAGCGCTGGCTTTCGCTATGTCCCGGAGCAGGCGGAGTGCGCCGATGTAATCGCCGGTCTGGCGACGCCGAATGTTTTTTCGCGCGCGTGCGGCTCACCTATTGATTAATTGACGCGCAAATGCTGCTACTAGCGCCATGAAAGCACTAAGAGCCCATAGGTTCAGGGGAACGGTTGGCGCCGTGGCGATATTCGCTGCCCTGCTGAACGTTTGGGTTCTGACCGTCCACGTCACGTCGATGGCGTTGACGCAGCTTCGTGCCGATGGCGGTAGAGTGGTGATTTGCCATCAGGGCA
>CAYYDL010000115.1:0-2166 GCA_964470545.1 uncultured Hyphomicrobium sp.
GCGCTGCTGCATTGGGCCTATGACAGCCGCAAGATTTGAGTGCGCCCTTTGCAATCACTCGGCAGCCTCTTGCCAGTCGATAATGGGCGTCAGCAACAACATTCGCGATGCGCGCTCAACCAGACGGTGATGCCGGTCGAGGAGGTCCTCCTCCGTCCAGGTCTCATATTGTCCGAGGTCATTGGTGAGCGGAAACGATTGGCCGCTCGCTAAATTGAAGATGACGCTGCGCTTCCGGATAAATTCGAAATTCTTTGCGCTTGAGTTGATCGAACGCGTCAATATCGCGTAGTTGCCGAGCAGCTCGGTCAGAATCGATCTCCGCTGCGCGTTTGGATAGAGGTGCAGCCAAGAGTTGGTTGGATTCTGCGGCAGGACGTGCTCGATCGTCACCTTATCGGGAAAGTAGACGGGAATTTGCGGATCAAGCATTTCTGCGTTGAGCCGGAGCAAGAGCGGCTTAACGAACTTCCGCTTTGCACTTAGCCGATTGGTCAGAAGCTTTCTTAGTGCTGCCTGCTCATCCTCGGTGAGATGCAGCTCGCTGCCCGCGCTGGTGAGCGCTCCCCTCCGGTCGCGGCCGATGCGAACCACGATCTTTTTAAAGCGACTGACGATCTGGCCCTTTGTTTTTCCGAGAATGCAGAGCCCCCAACTGAGAGCGTCGAGTGCTCGGAAGAACTGCCAATGAACATGCCCAGCCCGGGTCGGATCAGGATGCACGGCAAGCCACATCAATGCCGCAGGCTGCCAATATTTCGTAGGACAGTGTCGCAAGCATTCGATGAGACGATTGATTCGATCGCTGTCGGGTCCGAAATCGAGCAATCCCTCGTCGAGGCGGACAAAATGACCTAAGAACGCCGATAGATATTGCTGGAACCGATGCGCTTTGAGTTGATCGGAAAGAATTTCACGAACCAGGTCCCGCAGCTCTCTTCCTTGTGGATACTCGATTAAAAGAGCGAGGATCGTCTTCAGGTAATCGGTCAGCGCATCAGGGCCCAGCTTGTTTTCGGCTTCGGTCCAGTTGCGAGCTAAGCCCGCAATGTCGATGCCTGGCGGCGGCGTGCGTCCGAGCAACTCGGCTTTCGCCAATTCCAAATCGTTTAGCGGCTGTCCACGGCCGTTCAGACTGCGAAACAAGACATACGCATCGTCAGTGTTCTGCGCCACGATCTCCACGATGTAACAATTCAGCAGGATGAAGCTGGCGAGGTCAGCGATGTAGTCCGATCGCGGCTCACCGATATCGGTGCGCAGACGCTTGATCACCTCCAATAGGCGAACGCTCGAGTCCGCATCGTCCGGAGGGAGGGTTCGCGTTGCGCCCATGGTTTGGACCCAGGCGAGCAGCTGAGCCTGATCGCCTTCGCGCAATTGCACGCGCGGGACTTCCGGCAGGTGCATCAGATTATGGGAAGGGCGGATGATGGCGCGGTGGAGTTCCTCCTTGAGCGCGCCGAAAGCGAGAAGGTCACGCAAGATGGCCAGGATGATGGTCAGCGTAACCAGTCGTTGCTGGCCGTCGATGACCTGAAAATGCTGAGTGTTGCCGTCGCGCGTTACGATGATTGGACCAAGAAAATAGTCGCTTGTGTTTGGTCCCCGCCGATTTTGGCGCTGCCCGCGGATCATCGCCGAGCTCACGTCATCGTAGAGCTGAGCCGCGATGTCTGGATCCCAGGAATAAGGACGTTGGAACGCCGGCATCGCGAATACGGCCGCATCGGACAGGAGTTCTCCGATGCGCAGCATCCTTGTTTCCATACCAAGCAAGACGCGTCCTCCCCAGGCCGCGGATCACGCCTAAGAAAAGCTGTAACAAGAATAAATTGCAAGCATGAGTTGCGGGCGGGGTCAAGCGCCGGCGCGCCTCTCCGCTACGCCCCGGCAGCCTCCTCCACGCGCTCTCTTTTCTCGATCCCCCGAAAATCGCCGCGGCCGATCAGATACAGCAAGAGCGCGAGGCCGGGCAGGGCCGCCGCGGCGCACAGGACGAAGAAGAGCACCCATCCCGTCCACCCGGCGAGATAGCCGGTGATCGAGCCGAGCGTCGTGCGGCCCACGGAGGAGAGTGCGGTGAGCAGGGCAAACTGCGTCGCGGTGTGCGCCGGGCTCGTGCAGAGCGCGGAGAGATAGGCGACGAAGATCACCGTTCCGACG
>CAYYDL010000116.1:0-5066 GCA_964470545.1 uncultured Hyphomicrobium sp.
CATGTGCAAGGCGATGAACCGCCAGTTCCTGTCCGTCATCGCCGGCGGATTTGGCGGCGAGACCGCCGCTGCCGCCGCCGCAGGAGGTGAGCAGAAGCCCGTCAAGCTGGGTTCAGCGGAAGACGCAGCCTACGTTCTGAAGAATGCTTCGAAGGTCATCATCGTGCCGGGCTATGGCATGGCCGTCGCGCAGGCCCAGCACGCATTACGCGAGATGGGGGATGCGCTGAAGAAAGCCGGTGTCGAGGTGAAGTACGCCATCCATCCGGTCGCGGGCCGGATGCCGGGGCACATGAACGTGCTCCTTGCGGAAGCGAATGTGCCCTACGACGAGGTTTTCGAGCTCGAGGATATCAATAGCGAATTCGCGCAGGCCGACGCCGTTTATGTCATCGGCGCGAACGATGTCGTCAATCCGGCTGCGGAAGAGGACAAGTCCTCGCCGATCTACGGCATGCCCGTCCTTCAGGTCTGGAAAGCCGGAACGGTGTTTTTTAACAAGCGTTCGCTCGCCTCCGGCTATGCCGGCATCGACAACCCCGTCTTCTATCGCGACAACACCGTGATGGTTCTGGGCGATGCCAAGAAAATGACGGAAGAGATTGTTAAAGCCCTGGCGGCGGATTAGCCGGACTTTTCGGGTCGTTGGGGCGGATCGGCAACAGTCGCTCGCCGATCGCTGTGGCTCGGAGCAGGGCCCGATCCGTCTGCTATAGTTGCGAAGAAGAGTGGGTTTGAGGGTTCCCCGTGTTGGCTCCCGTTGCGTCGGCGTCTTTCGAGAATGATCTCGAGCACATCGAGGTTCTTGCCGCGACTCCAGTCACCAATGCGGCGCTACTGGCGCGTAACCTTCAGTTCATCTACGAACGAGCGTCGAAGGCGCGTTTTGCCGATTACGACGTCGCAGGCATCGCGCGGCAGGCGCCGCAACTCATGTATCGGCTCTTCGATCTCCGCGTCGGGCTTCGAAGCCAGCTCGGGCATTACGAGATGCTCGGCCTGATGACGCCGGAGGCGACGCAGGGCTTCCGCGACGTCTTCCGCGTGCTGCGTTACGTGTCCGACATGCTGGGCGAGATCACGACGGGGCACCCGCGCACGAACGAGAGCGGGTATCTGCTGCGTGGCTTCACGGGAACCGATAACAACACGCTCGTCAACTATATGTTCTATCGCAACGGCACGGCGCAGCATTTCCGCTCCGGCGATGTCGTTCTGGTGCGCGGCACGGCCCACAACAGCGCAGCCATCGCCCGCATCGGGGATGTCGACAGCCAGTTCAGCCATATCGGTATCGTCTATATCGATCCCGCGGGCGACCATTGGATGGTCGAGAGCCTGATCGAGGACGGCGCGACGATCACGCCACTGGCGAAGGCGCTCGATCATAACATCGTGCGGGCCGTGCTCTATCGCCATCGCGATGCGGATCTTGCGGCCCGTGCCGCTAAATATATTTTCGATTATGTGGCGGCCTCACGCGCCAAAGGCGGCAAGCGCATTCTTTACGATTTTTCGATGCGGACAGACGATACGCGGAACCTGTTCTGCTCGAAGCTCGTGCGCCTCGCATATGAGCGCGGCAGTTTCGGCATGTTCGTGCTGCCGACGTATCCGACGCACATTGCGCGCAAGAACAAGGACTTTCTGGATCGCGTCGGCGTTGCGACCGATCTGACGTTTGCGCCAGCCGATATCGATGTGGAGTCCGGTTTCGATCTGGTTGCCGAATGGCAGGATTACCGCGACACCGCAGGCATTCGCCTCCAGGACTTCACAATGGATAAGCTTTTCGAATGGATGGAGAAGTACAACTATCGCTTCGAAGAGACGACGGCGATTAAGCTCGTTTCGCGGCTCGGGCGCTTCTCTGCGCATTTCTCCGAAAGTGCGAAGGATGTTCTATCGTCGGTATTTCCGCGCGTCCCCGTCAACATGCCCCGAAAAACCGTGGCGGTCGTCGCGATGCTCCACAAGACGGCAGAGCCGATCTATCGCGAGCTTATGAAGCTCAATCAGGATTCGGTTGCCGACACCGGTATTCCGCTCCACGGCCTCGACGTCATGGCGGCGCTCGAAAGCATTCGTGAACGAGAAGGTGACAGGATTGGCTATCTGGTCCGCCGACGCGACTAGAGCAAAGGTTCTGATGCTTCTGGTTCTCAAAGCGACCATTATCGCCGCCGCTTCGCTGTACGCGATCGCCGCGACGGCAATGTATGCCGCACAACGCCGATTCATCTATTTCCCAGATCCGGCGCGGGTGACGCCGACTGAGGCAGGGCTTTCCGGCGTTTCGGAGGTCATTATACCGACGCCGGATGGTCAAAAGCTCGTCGCCTGGTATGGAAAGGCAAAAGCCGGACAGCCG
The DNA here is from genome assembly GCA_964470545.1 of uncultured Hyphomicrobium sp. GTDB lineage: Bacteria > Pseudomonadota > Alphaproteobacteria > Rhizobiales > Hyphomicrobiaceae > Hyphomicrobium_B. Next base: position 2,372 of record CAYYDL010000116.1, read on the forward strand.
ACGCTTCTCTATTTTCACGGCAATGGCGGGTCGCTGGCGCTTCGGAGCGAAACGATCCGCAGATATCTCGATCGCGGCCGCGGAATGTTCATGATGGCCTATCGTGGTTACAGCGGCTCGACAGGCTCGCCATCGGAGGCGGCCAATGTTGCTGACGCGAAGCTCGCCTACGACGCGCTGGTGAAGGATGGCGTTCCTCCAGACGACATCATCCTTTACGGGGAATCGCTTGGCAGTGGCGTTGCCATCCAGGTGGCGCAAGAGAAGAAGGTTGCCGGCCTGATTCTCGATAGCCCGTACACCTCGATCCTGGAGCTGGCGATCGCGCAATACCCGTGGCTGCCGGTCCGTCTGCTGCTGAAGGATCGTTACGAGTCGATCAGGTACATCGGGGATGTGCATGTGCCGATCTTCATTCTCCACGGCGAAGCGGATGACGTCGTGCCAGTGGAGATGGCACGACGCCTTTTCGCGGCGGCTAACGAGCCCAAGGAGATCAGAACCATGCCGGGCGCCGGGCATGTGATCCACGACGGTCCTTCATTCGAGTACGTCGACGACTGGATCGAGCGGCTACGCGCCGGCCAGTTTGCTCCCCGGGGCTGAGGACTTCAGATCGATCGCTCGCGAAAATGGAAAGGCCCGCGAAGTTCGCGGGCCTCATCCGATTCGTTTTTTCAAGCGATGAACGGCTTAGAAGCCGCCCGCGCCGCCGCCACCACTCTGGCTGCCGCGGAAGCCGCCGCTGCCAAAGCCGCCGCTGCCACCGCTGGCGCCGCCTTGACCACCGCGACCCGGACCGCCTTTGCCGCCGGCACCGCGTGCAACTGCGGGCTTGCTTGGAAGGAGGCCTTCACGCTGCAGCTTCTTGCGCGCGAGCTTGCGAGCGCGGCGCACCGCCTCAGCCTTCTCACGTGCTCTTTTTTCCGATGGTTTCTCGAAATGGCCGCGGAGCTTCATCTCGCGGAAAACGCCCTCGCGCTGCAATTTCTTCTTAAGCGCCTTGAGAGCCTGATCGACATTGTTGTCGCGAACGAGAACCTGCAAGCAGTTGTATCCTCTGAAGAATTTTGTCTGATAAATGCGCAAAAACACCGGCTCCGGTGGTTTTGCCGCCGGTGCCCGCGCGTGTTCTGGGCCGCCTTGTATCAAAGACGATGAAGATTGGCAATCGGCTGGCCGGGAAATCCGCCGCCCCCTGGAACGGCCGGTGATTTATGCGGCTGATGGGGCGGGTACGCCGGATAGCGATGGGGGAAGCTCCGGCGTGCCCGTCCTGCTCGCGTCTCCAACCTCCCTTCTCTTTCATCGGGTGTGTTCCATCCGCGCGATTGCTCTGCGGCTTGTCGATGAAATTGAGGATCGCCGGTTCGTCGCGAGCGGGCTGTCACGCCCGGAACGGATCATCAGGCCGCCGTCGCCGGCGAGTTGATCGATAATCTGGTCGATCAGTTCGGGTGCGCTGGGGCGGGGGGCGATTGCTGGGCTTGAATTGGCGCGGGCGGCGGGAGTTCGCGCTCATCGATGAAGACGTAGCGTTTCAGCCGTTCGTGCGTTTCGTTCTCGCGACTGAGGCTGATTTCGCCAGCGCGATCGGCTTCGATCAGAGCGGACATCAGGATATCGTAGTTCTGATCGAGGGCGCACAGGAGGATGAGATCGACGCCGGCATTGAGAGCTTTGACCGCGGCACCGCCAATCCCGTCCTTCGATTTCGTAACTGCCCCCATGCTGAAGTCGTCCGTGATCAGAAGCCCGTCGTTCTCGAAGCGCGGCCTCGCGACGGTGTTGATGACCGTATCGGAAAAGGAAGCTGGCGTGGTCTTGTCAACGGCATCCACCCGGACGTGGCCGATCATCGTTGCGACGCCGGGTTCCGTCATAACGCGGCGGAACGGAAGCCAATCGGTGAGTTCGAGCTGGGTTTCGCTTGCAGTCAGGTCAGCGGACAAAACGTGCGTATCCCGCGTGACGCGCCCGAGCCCTGGAAAATGCTTCAGCGTGCAGATGATGTTGAATTTGGTGAGCGTATCGCAATACCAGGTCGCGACTTTTGCGACGAGATAAGGATCCTTGTCGATGGCGCGCCAGTAGATGCGGGTTTCACCGTCGTTGCGGCTAGCGTAGCCGAGCCGTAGGTCGACGACAGGGCCGAAGTTCATCGTGATACCGAGCCGCTCAAGCTCGTGCGCTTGCATTTCGGCGTAGTGCCGGACAGCCTTCTCGCGCTCGTTGTCGGTCTTGAGCTTCTCGATCAACATGCCAAGCGTGGGTTGCCATTTCAGCGGCGGAGACAGACGAGAGACGTATCCGCCTTCCTGATCGGCTGCCACGATGAGACGGGGTAGGCCCTGTTGCCTGCGGATATTCTGCAGACCGTCGATATCCTTGGCGACGTCCTGGGCTTTTCTCCCGCGGACGTTATGATCGGTGATGAAAATGCCTGCCACAGCCTTCTTTTCGACGAGCGGCCGCACGTCAGCGAAATTATCAAAGCCTACGACGAGCCGGCCGCCAAGGCGTTCGAGACGCGCGGGATCGGACGACAGAATTTCATCTCGGGTCAGAAGTTTGTGAGGACGCGCGGGTCGTGCAGGCGCCAGGCCGGCTGTGGGCCCACGCAGCTTGACCTTCGCGCGCCTGGCGAGGTTATGCCGATAATGCGGCGAATATCGGCGGTGATGCTTGCGCCAGT
>CAYYDL010000117.1:0-2139 GCA_964470545.1 uncultured Hyphomicrobium sp.
TGAGCGGCGTCACCGAGCGGACGGGGATATCGTACACCGTCTGACGAGAACCATAAAACAATGCGCGGCGACATGAGGATCAAGGGTTGCGAGCCCCTTTAAGTGCGCGATAGGTTTCATAATCGAAAATGCAGTCATTCGGGTCAAAGGATTGCGACTCGGCGGCCAATAAAACTGTGTCAGGCTGGACATTGAACCGGGTGATCCAGACCATCGGAGCCAAGTACACCCCTACTGGCGCGCCTTCCAATTGAACCTCTTTGCGATTTCGGCCGTCGTCGAGAATGATGGAAAGCCGCCCCCGAACGGCAACCATGAATTGTTGGCACGTGCGGCGCGCGTACTCGGTGCGAACGTTTTTATTGGGAGCATCGTAAAACAATAATATGCGTTTCGGGCTGAAAGGTAGCTCCCCGTCGATTTCCATCTGGGTGATGGCGCCTCGTATGTCTTGGAATTGGGGAAGGTGTTCGACCCAGCAGTCGCCCACGCCTAGTTCCGTTCTGACGCCAGGTTTGGGTTCGGTTGCCGGGATGATTTTAGGGGCATTCGGCAACCGGTGGGTGGCCGGATCGCTATAGCCGATGATGACAGCAGGATTTCCGACCACGGTCGCGTACGGCGGCACATTGTGCGTGACGACCGATCCGGCTCCAACCATCGCGCCGCGTCCAATCCTTAATCCCGGGAGAATGGTCGCATTTGCCCCGATGGAAACGTCATCCTCGATGATCGTTTTTAAGTATGCGTCTGGGTATACTTTCGACCGCGGAAAACGATCGTTGGTAAAAGTGGCGTTTGGTCCAATAAAGACACCGCTGCCAACCTCGATTCCGTCCCAGAGCTGCACGCCGCATTTGACGGTTACGTCATTTCCAAGCACGACATCATTTTCGATAAAGACATGATCGCAAATGTTGCAGCCAGTTCCGATGCGAGCTCCTTCGAGAACGTGGGCAAACGCCCAGACTCGTGTGCCTTCGCCCACGGAGCGCGAGTCACATAGAGCTTGAGGATGTACAAAGAACGTGCGCCCCTCCGGCACCATCAACGCTCCATTATCTTCATATTTTGTCCCCCTTTTGGTAGCGCATTCTACGGTTCGATCGTCACTTGCCATCTTGACGCGACCATCTGCAAGTCACTTTCGAGCCACCGCTGGCTTATCCATTTTGCGTCGGAGACGCCCGCCTCAACGCCAAGCCAGCGAGCAACGCAGTTGATCCTCGAGAGAAGTTTGCCGGCTCGATCGCTTTTTATGCGATCGCCTGCCGCTGTGGAACTCGCTAAGCCGCGCTCAAGCCTAAGGCTTGTACAAATCGAGAGGTCGCAAAGGAAGCCCACGGTACAGCGATTTCCCTTTGACGTTTTGTGTTTGATCCAGATTGGCTCTTGTTGGGCAGCAGTGGCATATCTGCTCTCATCATGTCGCTTCAACCAATCTCCGTTTTGTCTCAACGCCCCTAGCTGGCTTCGCTTGGCCTGACGAAGACACGACACAGTTGATCTTTCCCATTTCTGAAACGTTAGATCTTTTTCTTGTTCAGCAATTTGAGTAGGCGCCTTGGCGCGTTCAGTGTCGTCGCATAGCTCCCCGTTGCGTTTTGGTTCACTTTATTTCATCTCTGTGCGGACCGGTTTTGCATCTCCGTGCAATAGCAATGATAGACGGGCTTGTTTCTCAACTTTAGAATTCAACAATGCGTGTTGGGCGTCCGCCAATGCGTGGTTTGGGTTGGCATGAAAATATTTGTTCTTGGGGGAGACGGATTTTGCGGCTGGCCGATCGCCCTGTCTCTTTCCGCAAAGGGATTTGACGTCTGGATTGTTGACGATCAGAGCCGGCGTCAAATCGATCGCGAACTCGGCATAGGCTCTTTGACACCCATTCATCCTTTGGAGGAGAGGCTTAAAGCCTGGCGCGAAATTGCAGGTCGCGGAATTGCCTGGGTAAACATCGATATTGCGCGTAACTATGCTGCGTTTCGAGATCTTGTGAGACTCGAGAAACCGGATTCGATCATTCATTTGGCCGAGCAAAGATCCGTGCCGTACTCGATGCGCTCGATTGCGCACAGGCGGTCTACGATCGAGGGCAATCTTGGAGCGACACACAACATCCTCGCGGCCCTCGTCGAA
>CAYYDL010000118.1:0-2350 GCA_964470545.1 uncultured Hyphomicrobium sp.
GGGATATCGAACGTCAGTCTCTTCTTGATCTTCCGAGTCTCGGCGTCGATCACCGACACCGTGCCACCGACTTCTGCCGTCACCCAAACTTCCTTGCCGTCCGGAGTGTAGCGCGCCACCCGTGGCCGGGTATCAACGAGGACATTGGCCACGACTTTCATCGATTTGATGTCGATGAAGTGAGCCATGCTTGTTGATTCCGACGTCGCAACTACGATGGAGTCGTCCGGTGAGACGGCCATGCCCTCGGGCTCGACACCGATCGGGATCTCGCCGCGCACCGAGCCGTCCGCGGCGTTAATGACGGTCACCATGCCATCATCTTCATTGGCTATGTAAATGAACTTCCCGGCGTGGTCGATATCGAGCAACTCGGGATCCGGGCCCGACGTTTCGTGCGTGCTCGTGATTTGGAAGGTGGACGTATCCATGACGTCCAGGCGGTCATCGTCGCCCGCACAAATGAAAAGCGTCTTGTAATCGGGGGAGAGCACCATCCCACGAGGGCGCTTACCGACCGGCACCGTCTTTATGACTTTGAGCTTGTCGATATCGAGAACTGTGATCGTATTGTCCTTCTCGTTGCTGATAAAGGCTATTCCGGCGGATGCAGGACCAATGCACAACGCCAACGCGATAGACGCTATCAAGCCTGCGCATATCGTTTCTCTTTTCATGCTATATCCATTACTCAGTTTTTCTGTTGGCACGTTGATTCGGGTTCGTCGTAACCGAGCGTGTCAGTCAAGTATTTCGGATGCAGGAATCCCTCTTGGGGCGAAACGGATACGAGCGCGCGAGGGCCGGCCAAAAGGATTGGCTGGCGCAACTGGCGATCCCAACGGCGAAAGTTCATGCCTTGCGACTTGAACCCGGCGACCTCAAATTTATCCGATAAAAGGTACTTGCGGAGGCTCTTTGGATCGGCCGAATTCGTACGCGTCACGGCTTCGCCAAAAGTGCGGACCGCCAACCAGCCCGAATAATCGCGCTCGGTCATAATGCGCCCAACCTTCCGCTCGAAGCGATGTTGCATCTGCGTGGCGGCCGCCTCCTCGTATGAGCGATGCCATGACACCGCTATCAGGCCGTGCGTTCCGACTACCGGTCGTGGCTCGAACGTGTTGAAGAGCAGATAATCGCCAAAGCTCTCTCCGAGATCGGCGACGATAATGACGTCATAGTCGCCGAGATTTTGCGTCAGAATCGGCATCTGCGCCTGGATCTGCTGGTGCCCTGTATCCGTACGCCGTGACCCCGCGACGTATGCATAAGTCTTTTCTCCAACGATCTTTCCCCCAAATCGCTTGGCGGCTCGCCGGACGGCGGCGGCATAGTCTTTGTCTTTGAGCGTTTCTCCAGAGATCAACGCCCATTTCGTCCAGCGCTTCCAGATGAGGAACTGGACGAGCGCATCTGCCCGCATCGCCCAGTCCGGCAGGATGTGAAAGACGTTCCGGCGGCAGTTCTCGTTTCTCAAACGTACGTCACTCGAACGGATATTGAAGATGATCGCGTCTGCGGCCTCCGGAAGATCGGCGACAGTCAGCAAATCTGTGGGTTCAAGATCGGCAACGATAAGCGATACTCCCGACTTCAGGAGTGCGAGCGCGGCGGGCTTGATATCGTCTGCTTCAGGAATGATTGTTTCAACAAGGGCGAAGTTCTGGCCAATGAGCCGCCCTGTCATGTTGTCCTCGTTCAGTCCGACGCGTGCGCCCTGTATACCTTTGTCGTGAACGATCTTGTCGACTAGCGAGAGCGGATCCGGCTCGGCGTATGTCTTTCCGAGATAGGCGATTTTGACTTCTAGAATTTCCGGCGCATTATCCCCGCGCGGGGCGTTATCGCTCCACACGGGGCCGGCCAGCACTGTAATAGCAGTCGCGAGCACGATCGCTATTCCTCTTCGGGACGACGACCACATCCGGAAACCGCGCTCCACGACGTCTCTGGACCTCGTCACCAGTTTCTTCTTGTGCCTTTGTAAAGCGAATGCACGAACGCGATGATCTTCCACAATTGATCATCATCCTTGATCAATGTTCCGAACGGCGGCATCGGGCCGACGACGCTTTCCTGGCCCTTGCGGCTCAAGCCATAGGTCTTCTGAAGCTCCTGACTGCCATGGGAGATGAGCCGGAACAGGATGTCATCGTCACTGCCGTAGACCCAGGTTTCGTTGGTCAGCGGCGGGCACATGCCGCCGCCACCGCCACCGCCGTGGCAGCCGTTGCAGCTATATGAAAAGAAAAGCTGCTTCCCTTCCGCGATCTTGTCGGGCTGATCCGTATAGGGATTTTTCATGGTCCCGATCGGATTGGCCTTATCGACCTCAAGCGGGGGCTTG
>CAYYDL010000119.1:0-18932 GCA_964470545.1 uncultured Hyphomicrobium sp.
AATTCGGATGAGCGTGTCTTCCGTCTCCGGCGGCAGAACTTGAAAGCTTGTCGCAGAACCGCCGTGCGCACGCACAATCTCGCCGATCAGCCTTTGCAGATTCGCGCCCGAGATACCTGTCGTTTCGCCATCGAGAAGCAATTTCGTATTCGATCCCGATTCATTGAGATCATGGTCGGCCCTTCTCTGAGCAACCTCGGATGCCAGTTGCCCGCGAAGACTTAGAAGGTCAACGCGATCCTGCTGGATCTTTTCCTGGGCCCACTCGGCGCGCAAGAATGGTGCGCTTGCCAGGAGGAGTATCAAAGCCAACACTCCCAACAGGACCGAGATCGCCGAGAAACCAGCGAGTGCTCTCGAGTTCGAAGTCATGGGCGCTTCTCCAGCGACGATCCATCTTGGGCATGAGCGACGATAGAAAACGTTCCGCGGCTTTCACCAGCTTCGCGCGTCGTCGGCGCAGAGAAGCGGACGTCTTCGAACTGAGGCGTTTTCTCCAGCTCGGTAATGAGCGCAGTCGGATCATCCGACTTTCCGATCATCCGAGCTTCGCGCCCTTCAATTTCGAGTTCCGTCAAATATGCCGAGTCGGGAAGCGTGCGGCTCAGTACTTCGAGGAGAGTCATGATAGCGGGCCGCTCCAGGCGACGCTTTATGAGCTGCTCACGTTTCTCTTTCAGGACCGCGCTCTGCTGATTGAGTCCGCGCAATTCGGCGATACGAGCCTGCGTCGTTGCAATCTCGGCCTCGACTTCATTCTGCTGTGATCTTTCATTCCACCAGTAATAAAGCCCACATGCGCTTGCGACTACGCCGACGGCCAACAGGATCGCCAGCGCCGTTTGAATATTCCCTTGCATTTTTACAGCCGGATCCGGCTCTAGAGAGGCGAGTTCAATGCCTTGTCCCTCCGCGGCGGCGGGCACATATTCGACCGACTTCGGCGTAACGCCTAATGTTTCACTACTCCGCAGAGCTGACGCGACGATCTTTTTCGTCGTGGCGACGAAATACACGTCGATTTGGTCTGGCATGTGGGCATTCGGACCGACGATACGATAACCGTAACGCGTCGTTTCCGGCGGCCACGGTACGATCCGCTCCATCTGGTTCTGCAAGACAGGCTCGATGAGGTCGCTCGCCGCATTTGGAATTTGAATCGTCCGTTCAACGACGTCATCCGCCGACAGTCGAAGAACGACGCTTTTCAAATTAGCAGCTCCGCTTCGGCCCACTCGTTGCTGTAGTGCCAGGATCTCGTCCGGACCTGATCTTGACTTTAGAATGCCAAGTGCGTCCGGTGCCGAACCGGAAAGAACTTCGAGCCCCTCCGAGGTCCTTTGAAGTATCAAGCCCCACGTACGACTCCCGGACGGACGTGGCGTCAGTACCGTGCTGAGCTCTCTAAGCCACCATCGATAGAAGCGGCCAATCTTGCTCTGGCTCAGTTTTTCCATTTCCTGAAGCTTCCAAAGTCTCATTGAATAGACACGATAGGTTTCTTGGCGATCTGTCGGTAAGGCGCATTCGGGTCCAATCCGGTCGTGATCACAAACATCCGAGCCAGAGTGCCGCTTCCAGCGGCTTCCCGCGTTTGGACGGTCACCGTATACGCAGGTCCCACTCTATCGGCGAGATATGCGCCACCATGCTGTGTCACATCGGAGAACGCAGCGCCTTGCTTTCCCTCCGACTGGTCTTGTGCCAGATCGAGATCATGCTGCAGGCTCGCGATATCCGCTTCGCTGATATCCGGAATAGAGAGCAAGACCTCGGACGGCGCGGTCCGAGGGTTGATGTGTCCGTCACGGCCATAGACGGTAACGAACGGCGATATCTTGTCATAAAGCGGCATGCTCATGCCTTCGAGTTCCCTAAGTTGCGCGATGTCGATGAAGGGGAGTGGTTGTGAGGTTTGTTGTTTTTGGTCGCTGTTCGCGTCGTCAGTTGCACCAGACATCTCATCCTCGGGCTTGTTGTCCTGCTGCTTTCCTCTCGCGAGTAAAATGCGGTCGCGGATCAGAAGCGCTTGCGACTCCGAATCGGCATATCTCTTCAGGAGACCAAGAATAAGCGCCTTGTCTGCCTTATTGAGGTCGATCAGACCGTTCGGATCACCGATGGTTATGATGAGTTTTGCTCCCGCGAATGAAACCACGTGTGGTCGCCCGTCAGGCAGCCATCGCAGCGGCTTGTCTTCATCGATAAGATGTGCCGCGGCGATTTCCGCGCCTGCATCGAGGAGTGCTTCGGCTTTCGTCATCTGCACCTCCGATGTCGCAAAAGAGACGCCGCTGCGTACTGTCGCGCCGAATGCCGAGACGATCAGAGCAGCAGACACGATCACCCAAAGGACGATCAATAACGCCATGCCCCGTTCCGTTTCTCCCTTTATCGCGGCAGGATCGGCGGTCTTTTCCATTTCGCGATTCATTTGGTCGGCACTCCGGATGGATCATCGTCACCAGAACCGTTGTTGCTCGCGTCATCTCCCATAGGCTTGGTGCTGATCTGTAGTTTGCCACCTGTTTTGGGGCTGCAGATCTGCGTTTTCTTCGCAATGCAATTGAGTTCAGCATCAGTACGAAGGGCAACAATCACAGGCACGAATGGCTCGTATCCCGGCGTCGTACTCACGACCTTCAATCGTATCAGATCGGGCATGCGTGTCGGATCCGACCAAATATCGTGCCACGCTCCGCCCTCGGGCGTTTTTGCTGCGTAGGAGAAACGATAGCTGAATGGCCCTTGCACCAGAGGGACTCTGTTTGCCGGCGTCGCCCCTGGAAACACGGACAGACGATCGCCATAGAGCGCCCGCGCCCGAATAAGTTCGACCGCCTTACCATTCGTCACGACGGAGTAGTCGACAAAGTAGGGTCCGGCTTTTGTCGGATAAGGAGGCTCGGATGTCACGAAGGAAAGATGCTGAGGCGTTCCAACGAATATGAGACGAGGAATGCCGCCATCGACACGCACCACGCGCCGCAGCCCGGAAGCATCGCGTTGCAGAATATCCGCGGCTCTCGACAACATATCGAAACGGTCGACACGGGCGGTGTAGGCGTCGGAATTCTGAGAAAGAACGCGCAATCCCGACGTCAGCATCGCGAGAATGACGCTCATGATCGTCATGCTCACTAGAAGTTCGATGAGCGTAAAGCCTGCTTCGTCTTTCCGGCAGGCCGCATTGCACGTTGGCGCGCTCATGGGCCTATCCCGAGTTTCAAAGTATCGAGTACGATGTGACGCTTCTTGTCCCAGGAGACGTTCACGTTCACGCGGTAAAGCCTCCAGTTCTTTTTCGTCTTGAAGATCGCCCACGGGGCCCGCTCTTCCGTGACATGGATCGCCCAGCGAAACCGTCCGTTTTCTCCGGAGCCCGACAGGGGCGGATGCGCCCAGCCCGTTACGGCGTCCGCGAGCAAAGATTGACCAAGGACTCTTGCCCGGGCGTAATCATCCGCGACCCTTATGTTGCGTAGAGCGATCGCGTGGGCGTCAAACAAGCTCGCGAAGACTACGGCCAGAATCGCCAGCGCGACCAGTGTCTCCAGAAGCGTGAAGCCGGCGTCGTTTCGGGCCGTATGTTCTCGAGTTTCAATTGAGGCTTGTCGTCGAGACACGCCCAGTAAGCCAATTGATGCGGACCTCATATGCGATCCTCCGCGAAGTGAATTTGATCGTTGCACCGCTTGAGCTGCCGTTCGGAAAGAAGCGGACGCCCGACGAATGGCGTGAGCGCGTTTCAGTATCGGCAGCCGTCACCGTGAGAGCGATCTCTTTGCCGATCGCCAACGGCCCACGGCCGTCACCGAACTGAATGATGCCTCTTCTGAGATCGATGGTGGCCTTGCGCGCACGTCCTGTCTCCATCGCGATCGCGCGCAAGTCTCTGAGGCGTGATGCGGCGAGCAATGCCGTCGATCGAACCTGAGTTCGGCCGGAGGGCGCATGGTAAAGCGTCGATGTCGCAACCATCATCATGGCCAGAACAACCATCACTGCGAGGAGCTCAAACAACGTGAATCCAGCGTTGCCGCTCGACGCGCTACTGCCAGCTTGCAACATCTTGATCCTCACCCGTACCGCCTTCTTTCCCGTCGGCGCCGAGGGAAAAGATATCAAAGGTTCCCCGTTGGCCGGGGAAGCGATAGTGATAAGGCTGACCCCACGGGTCGACCGGTACGGTGTCCTTTTTTAAATACGGCCCATTCCAGTTCGGGATGCGCCCCGAATTGCTGACCAGGGCTGACAGCCCCTCGCGTTCGCTCGGATAACGCCCTGTATCGAGCTTGAAGAGTTCGAGCGACGATCCGAGGCTTTCGATCTGCACCTTGGCCGCTTTCGTGCGCGAGCTGCCGAGATATCCGATAACGCGCGGAGCGACCAGACTCGCAAGCAGGACGAGGATGACCATCACGACGAGCAACTCGATCAGCGTGAAGCCTGCTTCATTCGAGGACACTGGGCGCGCATGTCTTCTGCACGGGCGACGAAAAGCGTTTGCCGATATTTTTTTCACGTTTCTTATTCCTTTCATCGAGCGAATTTCCTGATGGCTCCTCGCATTACATTGCAAGATCGTTCATGCTGATTACCGCGCTCATGATCGACATGATGATGCCCGCGACGAATGCACTGACGAAAAGGATCACGACCGGCTCGAATATCGTGAATGCCCGTTCGACAGTCGTCTGCAGCTTTTCCTCGAACATGTCGGCCATATGATAGAATGATGCGGTCAAGCTTCCCGTCTCCTCACCGACGCGAAGCATGTTGATTACGACCGGAGGAAAGAGGCTCGCGCGGGAAATCGGCTCCAAAAAGCTTCGGCCTTTCCTCAGCGCATCGTAGGCTTGGTCTAGAACGTGCGCGGCGTAACTGCTGCCGATGACATCGCGAGCGAGCTTCATTGCAGCAGGCAGTTCGACACCGTTATCGAGCAGAATGCCCAGCGTGCGGCAAAACTGAATTGTCAGATTGAGTCGGAGAATATTGCCGATGAGGGGAGCCTTCATCAGCCAGAGTTCGATCTGCTTTCGCCCCCATCTCTGATGCCATGCAAGCAGCAGCAAACATATGATACTGGCAACCGCGATCGCGAGAAATTCGCCATTGGCGATCAACCAGTCCGACGCCGCGATGACGAACCGCGCCTGTTCGGGGACGGCCGTGCCGGCGTGAACAATCATGTCCTTGAATCGTGGGACGACAAACGTGAGCATGATAATCACGACCAAGATGGCCATAATCACCAGAATGCAGGGATACAGCACTTCGGAAAGCGCTTTGCTGCGAAGCTTTTGGGATTTCTCGCGACCCTGAGCGGTTCGCTCGAGAACAGTTACGAGCGTGCCGCTGGCCTCGGCCACCTTGACCATGCTCGCATAGACCGGAGGAAAAACGGCTCCTTGAGCCTCTAAAGCTTCATGCAAGCTTTTGCCGTTTCGAACGTGGCTAGCGATTTGTCCAATAAGCTTCCGCAGTTTCTTTGAGCGTGCATCCTTCTCAAGGAACTCCAATGATTGATCCAGCGGCAGCCCCGCTTTGAGAAGCATCGACAGCTCACGCGTGAAAAGCGTTATCTGGCTGCTTGACGGGCTACCGTCGAAAAAGGATTTCGAACCCGAGCGTGACCCATCGGCTTTCGGCTTCGCCTCTACGACCTCGACCGGCAGATGGCCCAGCTTGTGTAGATCTTCAAGTGCGCTTGCGCGGCTTACGGCTTCCATTTCGCCCGATAGCTTCGCACCGTTGCGGCTGATGGCGATGTAGCGGAAGTGCATCACGGTAGCGTCCCCCGATCTTTCTTTCGCTCTTTGCCGCTCTGCTAAATATCGAGAGCGACCCGGCGAACTTCCTCGGGGGTCGTCACACCTTCACGGCATTTCCTTTGCCCGTCCATAACCATCGTCGTCATTCCCTTTTTGCACGCGATTTCCTCGATGGCTGCAGTGCGTGCATTTGGCTGAATAAGCTCGCGGACATCCTCGTCGACATCGAGAACTTCGGAGATCACGATCCGATCGCTGTATCCGGTTCCGTAACAGCGCCCGCAGCCGATCGCCTGCCATTCCTCTGGCGCGTCCAATGAAGACGGCTCCAATATTGAGCGGGATGTCGACGCAGCGGCTTTTCTCGCCCCCGGAACAGGCTCCTTGCAATGAGGGCAGAGAACCCGGACGAGCCGTTGTCCGATCACGCATCGCAGCGATGATGCGAGCAGGAAGGCATCGATTCCCATATCGAGCAATCTCGGAATGGCGCCAGCTGCGGTATTGGTATGCAGCGTGGAAAGGACCAAATGCCCGGTTAGAGCAGCGTGAATTCCTATGCCGGCCGTCTCGCCGTCGCGCATTTCGCCGACCATCAGGACGTCAGGATCGTGACGCAGGAAGGATCGCAAGGCTGCGGCAAACGTCAGCCCGATTGCCGGCTTGGTCTGCGTCTGATTGATGCCGTCTATTTCGTATTCTATCGGATCTTCAATCGTCAAAATTTTCCGATGAGTTTGATTGAGCAGCGAAAGAGCCGTCGCGAGTGTCGTCGTTTTTCCGCTACCTGTCGGGCCGGTGACGAGGATAAGCCCGTAAGGCGCGGACAGATGACCGCGTATGATGCGCTCGTCGCGCGTGTTGAAGCCGAGCGACGAGAAATCTAGCGCCCTTCGAACGTTGTCCAACAACCGGATAGACACCGCTTCACCGTGAATTGTCGGCACGGTTGCAACGCGAAGATCGAGACGACGCTCATTAATGCGAATTCGCGCGCGGCCGTCTTGTGGCAAGCGCCGTTCCGCGATGTTCAAGCCTGACAAGATCTTGATGCGCGAAACGACGGCTTTCGCCTGCTGTCCCGGTGGAGATGGTGCTTCGCGTAACATTCCGTCGACGCGCATCCTGACTGCAAGCCGACTATCAAAGGGTTCGATGTGAATGTCAGTTGCGCGTGCGTGCACGGCATCTGTGATCAACTGATCGACGTATCTGACGATAGGCGCCCCTAGCGCCATATCGCGCAACTGCTCGATGTCGTTACCGTTGCTTTCAGCCTTTGCCTCTTGCCAGACGTTGGCCGTATCGCGGTCCTTAGTGGAACGTTCAATCGCCGTCTGGATATCCTCAGCGGAGGCGACGCACGGATTGACCTGGCGATCGAGCGCCAAACGCACAGCGTTTATGGTCTGCGTGTCGGAGGGATCCTCCATGATGAGAGAGATGCTGCCGTCATTCTCTTCGAGCGGGAATACCTTGCATTCGCGCAGAAATGTGCGGGAAAGATTTTCCACCGGGGGTGGGTCTTTCACCCATCCCTCATCCTCCAACAACGGCACACCATAGTAATCTGCGATCGCGCGGGCGAGAACCGAGGACTTCAAAGAAGATGCGCGTCGCAGGGCAGAACACAGGGAGGCCCCAGATTCTCGACGGAATTTCTCGACTTTACTGAGTTCGGCTGGCGAAAGGAGTTTTTGACCGACGAGATACTCCTCGAATGTCGCAGCCGTGCCCTCGGCGAGCATTCCTATATTTGCGCTATTCACGGCAGAACTCCCGAACAAAAGTCGCTGCTGGCAACGGCGACTCTATGCCATGTTTTCCGCGATGAAAGCGGAAATTAAGCGGCTCTAATTAAAATATTTTTGGCACCTGTAATGCGCTTTTGGACAATAACGATATTGAACTTCTGGACTCTCAGTCATTTGCTCGCAATTCCCGGAATTAGATCAATAAGATCGGAATTGAATTTCAAATCTTATTTCTCGATGATATTTGCAATTTTATTTTTTGAAAACACGAAAACCCGTCCCGAATTATCTTCGGGCCGGGCAAGTTTTCCTCCGTGCAGGAGCGCGCATCCAGTGGCGATGGTGATGGTGACGCGTGCTCCAGTGCGACTGGGTTAGTTTTTTACGTGCTTTTTGATCCAGTCGATGATGAGGTCGGCGACCTTCAGATTGTTCTTGTCCTGCATGAACATGTGGCTGTTCCCTTTCAGACCGGCATCCGGCAGAGAGATGAACGTGAAATCGCCACCTGCATCGTTGATCTGCTGCTGCTCGGTCACACAATCAGGCGTGGGCTGAGCCGTCGTCCAGTGATCGCCGACCATGATGAGGATCGGAATCTTCGCCAGCTTTTTGACGTCCTTCTTCGTGAGATTTGCGAAGCAGCCCGTTTCAAGCTGGATGATGCCCTTCACGCCCTTCGGATTTTGAAGAGCCGCTTTGGTCGGGAAGGAACTCGACTGTGAGTGACCGACGAGGATGGCGCCCTTCAGATCCTGAGCGAGCGTAGCCATCGAAGCCGGTGTCGGACGGAAGTCGGCGGCATTCGGACCAAAACTACCGAGCGTCTGCGTCATGTCGGGAATGACCTGCTTGTAGAATGTCAGAGAGCCACCCGGCGCAACGGTCTGCATCGGGAACTTCTCGTCGGGCCAAGCGGCCTTCGTAGCGAAATCGCCGAAACGGAATACGTCCCAAGCGAACTTGTCCGTTGCTATCAGAACAGAACCTTGCGTAGTCGCAGGATCGGCCCCTGCTTTCACCCGATTGTATTCCAGAGCGTCGAATCCCGAACGCGCACGACCGACCTGGTCGGCCATATAAGTTGCGAAGCCCTGGCGCGTGAAATACTCGTACCAGCCCTCACGGCCATCTGGAGTCGTTTCCCACGTCTTGGAGCTCAAGCAGCAGCCGTGCACGAAGACAATCGGAGGAAGCTTGTTCTGCTTCTTCGGAATCTGAAATTGCACGTACATTTGGTTAATCATCGAGTTGCCTTGCCGACCGCTGGTCGTGCCGGTGTAGGCATCATCGATGTAGTGCGTAGAGCCTCCAATGAAGAAGCTTCCCTGCGCGCTCAATGTCAGGTCTTCCGATTTATTAAAGACCTTCTTCATATCGCTGAACTCTTGCGCCGCAGCAATCGTAGGCACCAGCGAGATCGCTACGAGTGCAGCACCCGCTGCGAGTTTCTTCTTGGTCTGTTTGGTTATCATTGCGTTCCTCCTAAACTAGACCATCAAACGCTAAACCTCTCGGCGCTTGCGTTCTCGGCGATCAGGGAACAATGCGAAGCGATAAGCGAACGGCAATCGATTCAAATTGCCAGGGGCCGAAGGGCCGCCGCGCGAACTGCGGATTTCGTGCAGGAGCCCATGTCGTCGAGAACGAGACTTTCCTTTCCGATCAGGACGGGATCGCAAAATCCGAGGTTACTGATCTTTGCTGCGACTTCGCGGACGTGTGCGGGATCCTTTTCCTGACTTTGCGAGATGCAGGCTTAAGGTCTTGGATGGAGATCCGCACGAGTTCGAGAAGAGGTTGGGCCGCAGTCCGGATCATGGGCTCCGTGTCATGGATGAGTATGCCGAGCACTGGGGCTGCGTATGGGCCGGCGTTGGGGGAGGCATTGATTTACATGCTTGTCTCAAGCTGATGGAGGGGCCTGAGCCCCTGGACTCGTGATCATCGAGGAATTCTATTCCTGAATAAGGTTCGTCCACTGAGGACGGCCGATGTCGTGCCGAATGCTTGGGTCAGGCGCCGCGCCGCAGCTTTTATTTCGGCGAGGATAGAGGTTGGCTTTTCGCGGTCGGTCGGTAAATCCTTGACTGCAAAGATTCTAGTTTGATCCACAAGGCTGGTGACTTTGCTGTATAGACGCGCGATCGACGCGTCGTCATTGCGATTATTCGTTATGTAGAAATATAGAGGCCTCCCGATTTGCCGTTCTAAGTTGGGATACCGCAAGAGCAGTTCCCGAAGGTTCAGCAGGAGTCCGTGATATTTGTCGTTGCGGCTCTGCGTTCGATTTTGCGAATTTGTTTCAGGATCCTCTCTAATGGTTACGGAATGGGATCTGCGCACTTCATTTGCACGCTCCCAAATGCCGATATCTACTTGGCCAAGAGATTTGACTGATAGCTCCGGGGAAGGAGAAGAAAGGTCTTCGCGGGTCTGGTGAAGATAATTGTTGTAGTGATCATGGGCGAAGGGCACATCCAAAAGCTCTGGGTCGGCCTCAGCAATCAGATCGAACATCAACTTTGGTGATCGGAATCGCTCATATGTCATATGATGCAAGCGCAACAGAGTCGGCGATTGCATTGGGATAAACCACCTGTCATTTCCGTTTCGTCGGCTCAGCAATGTGAAATGCAGAGATTGCCGGTGCGCCAAATAGTGCGTCTCTAGACGTTCGAATGCCGATCCGGCCGAAAGACCGTCGAGATCCGCTTTAAGAATTTGGATCAATCCGGCGTAGGCCTCCTCCGGTCCGATCATGGCTTGCGTCATGATCTCGCAAAAGCACTCCACTACAGTCTCGATCGTTTCGGGACGATCCGCCATACGACGGAAGCATCTTGCGCCGTATTCTGGTCGCGTCAGGCTTTCGCCACCTGCTCCAATGAAGGAAATTCGGCCATCGTCTGTTTGGGCATATACGTCGTGCTCCCAGGTTCTCCAACAGCGTCCCATGAACTCGCTTCGAGACCATTGGTCCGCATCTTCGCGACGACGCACTATTACGGTTTTTGGGAGAGTATCAAAGGGTAAGGAGCGGCGTTGAGCAAGCGTAACAGCAGTTCGAACATCGTCAATTCCCGTTGGCCCATTGCCATAAGAGTGAATGTGAATGCGAGATCTGTTGGACGATTTCGCAAGTAAGGCCAACAGATATCTACTGTCGATTCCCCCGGTAAGATTCAGAATGAATTTGCTCAGACGAGAGTGTTCGAAGACAGCATCTATGTATTCACGTGTTTCGTTGTTCGCCTGGACGAGAAGCTCCTTATAGGTAGCATCGTCAAACGGTTCGTCACGCTTCAGAATTTCAGCGAATTTGTTGTCGGTAAACCGCCAGCCATCGGCGTCTAGGCAAAGATCCTTATCGACCGGCAGTTGATGCGCCCCTTCGATATCCATTTGATATGAGAAATTTTGCTCTAGAATCTGCGACCCTGGAATCAAGAGGGATGCGGCAGCCTTCCTGACGTTCAGCTCGCCGGGAAGACCGAATGCTGACATCGCCAAAAGGAGGAGGTGGTACGACGGCGAAACAAGCATAAGCTCGGCCGATTGATAGTAATATTGCTGGAAGTAGTTGTTCAGATCTCGTGATGCGATGCATCGTTCGCCGTCGTGTGCAATTATGGCGAATGGACCGATGCCGCCGAGCAATTCCGATGCTCTTATGTCTGAGGGGAGATCGATCGCTCCATCGATGTAGCGGCCTCGAACGATGGTTTCACCGGAGAAAATGATCTGTTCGGAATCGGTCGATATTACTTCGCCGAAAGTCAGAGCAGCGCAGTTCCATCCCCCGAGGTTGGGTAATTCACGCCATTTCGGTGATCTCGGTAGTTCCTTGAGAGTTCGTTTGGCTCGTTCCAGCATACCCAAGCTTGCTTTGGTCCAGGACGCCAATAGCATGTCGGGCATTGAATCGGGCGCAATCCTTAAATCTATTCGGCTCTGGCCAAGAGACGATGCTTGTTTTTCTTTGCCGGCGAGGAATGAACGATAATCTTTAGAGTATTCATCTGGAAAATAAGCATATGGGGCAGATTGCCGATAAGTGGATTTTCCTACGAGAGAGATTCTTACGATGTAGACGCCAGGCTCTGTCAACTTCCAAGAATAAGTGCCGCTGGGGTTTGATCGCTGTTGATCGACGACAGACCCATACCGAACGAGATCTATTCGCGAAACACGGGATGGATCGAAGTTTATCGTAATCGTCTGGCCGTAAAGCCTGACCTTGAAGAGCTCAAGTTCTAAAGCCTTATCCACCGCAATTGTCCGTAACTCTTTCCGACGCTCAGTTAGGTATTCAAGCGTCCGCTGATTGAGCACCATTCTGCATAGCGACTAGAATCAGGTATCGCAAAACGAACGATTGCGGCTTTTGCCCGAACGAGTCGAGGAGTTTTGGTGTGGTCTGTGCCTAGTGCATTCAGGGCTTTGATCCACAAAGCGAGCCTCGCGTTCGCCACTGGCCCTATGCTGACGTCGCGGTTGCAGGTAGACTAGGCTCGGCTCACTGGAGACTTCCGCCTTGTGCGTCAGCTAGCGTCCGTTCTGGGTGCGGAATATGGCTGTTGTGACCGCTCCTGCAAAAGGTTTGGTCAGCTCCGACCTGCAAATTGGTCAGACAGGCAAGACAATTCGCCCGAGGCTCTACTATCGCGACCGCATCTCCGACGCGACTCAGCACCGGATCGGCGTCGAGGGCGCGGATCTCATGGGTGCGATCCATACTGACAAGAGTCCGAAGGAGTTTCGGCTGAATGTCCATTGGCCGAGCTGTATATTGCATTGAGCTGACATAGGGGCGAATGGGGTCGCTGAGGCCTGTCTCACTCGAGGATGAAATTTCCTGATCAAGTTGCGCACCGAGCGCAGCCAGCCGCGGTCGTATTGGCACAGCGAGATCGGACTCGAAGGATATATCTGCGACTGAAATGCAGGCGTCGTCAGGAAGCAGCGCACGCCGCGAGCGCATAGTTTCCTCTTGAGCTGCAAGGCTGTCGCAAAACCACCACGCTGCAATTTCGATCTGTGGACTCATTTTGCAAATGGGCGCAGGCCAACGCTGCCCGCGTTTTGGGCGTGTGGGACGTGCTCTCTCATCTGCCAGTGGAACGATGGTGCGCAAGCCGCTGTGATCTAAAGGTTTTCCGATTCTGCCAAATTTTTCCGATGTTGGCGGCATTTTGTGCGACGGCTGCTAAATTAATTGGCGCCCAAGTCATTGCTTTCATTTCTCTTTTTTCGGTTCCCTGATTAGATTCATAAATGCTGCAGATGCTCACTGTGCCGGGTTCGCATCATGTGTGCTTGGAAAGTCACGATTGGGTGTCATCAAATTCCGGGGGAGTTTTCTGATGAGAAGTATTCAGCGAGGATTGGCTGCGGCCACCTGCACGTTGGTTCTCGCGGGCGGGTCTGCCGCCTTTGCAGGGGAGAAGTTTCAACTGTGGGATGACGATTCTTGGATCAGTATAGGGGCCGGTCTTCGCGGCCAATACATCTTCAATCCCGACGCCAAGAATGAGAATGATTTTGCGCTGAATAGTGCCCGTATTTATGCGAACGGGCAGTTCACCAAAGTCATTGGCTTTACCTACAACACCGAAATCGATCACAACATCGATGATGACAGCGATATCTCCCGCATAAGAACGCTGGATGCGATTCTGCGGCTCGAATTTAATCCAGCGATCAATGTCTGGGGCGGCCGGATGCTTCCTCCTAGCGATCGCGCAAATCTCGACGGGCCTTACTATCTCGGCACCTGGGAATATCCGTTCGTCAGCGCCTACCCTTCAATTTTCGCCGGTCGCGACAACGGCGGAGCAGTTTGGGGCGACATCGGCAAATTCAAGTACGAGATCGGCGGCTTCCAGGGCTGCACGTCAGACAGCAACTCCTGTGAAAACCGCGACGCCAACGGACCGCTGATTGCCGGCCGCGCGCAGTATGATTTCTGGGACAAGGAGTCCGGCTACTACACGTCCAGCGACTACTATGGCGAAAAGGAGCTGCTGTCCGTCGCCGTCGTCGGACAGTTCCAGAGCGATGCCGCGACCGACGGGACGCGATCCGGCGACTTCAAGGGCTTCAACGTCGATGCGCTGATGCAAAAGCGCGTGTTCGGCGGCGATGTCCTCACACTAGAAGGCGCGTACTATGTCTACGATACCAGCGGCATCGACACCTCGCTGGTCGGCACCGGCGGACTCCAGGATGGCAACGGGCTGTCCGCCGGAAACAGCTACTTCCTCCTGACAAGTTATCTCTTCAATCAAAAGATTGGCATAGGCAAGTTCCAGCCGGTCTTCCGCTATCAGGAATTCGATCAGCAATTTGGACCAGATATCAGCGAAGTCTCCGTCGGCACGAATTACATCATCAAGGGGCACGACGCGCGGCTATCGGTTCTCTATTCCAAACAGAATGTCGACAACGCCGGTAACACCGACATCAACAGGTTCATCGCAGGTGTTCAGCTTCAATTCTGAAGTCGAAATCACTTTTTCAGGAGACATGCGACCTCTCCCCTTCTCCCGGGAGTTTCGCGTGTCTCCTTTTTGTTTTTTTCGCAAAATCAAGGGGAATGGCCTCGAGGCCAAGACGGGAGAAATCACCTGCGTGCTCGGCCGGAACGGGGTCGGAAAGACATCGCTGATGCGCGCAATCGTCGGGCGTCATCCCATTCAATCCGGAAAGATCGTGTGGGAAGACGCAGATATTTCAAAGCTGGCACCTTATGAACGGTGCCGCCGGAGCATCGCTTTCGTTCCACAGGGCCGCGAAATCTTCCCATTGCTGACCGTGCGCGAAAATCTCGAAACCGGATTTGCGCTGCTCAAAGGGGCCGACCGGAAGATTTCGGATGAGATCTTCACTCTCTTTCCGGTTCTGAAAACGATGCTGCACCGGCGGGGCGGCGATCTTTCCGGTGGTCAGCAGCAGCAACTTGCCATTGCGCGTGCACTCGTAACGAAGCCTCGTTTGCTCGTACTGGACGAACCGACGGAAGGCATCCAGCCGTCTGTCATCAAGGACATTGGACGCGCGATCTCGTATCTGCGGAGCAAGGGCGAATTGGCGCTCCTTCTTGTCGAGCAGTACTTTGATTTTGCCCGCGAGCTTGCGGATCGGTTTGCAGTTATGGAGCGAGGCTCTATCGTCGTGTCAGGTGGCCAAGTAGAATTGCGATCGCCAGATGTTCACCAGCGCGTCTCAGTCTAGTGGCGGCGTCCCGTCGTTCGTGCGGGCGCGAGGGGTCGTACAAGCACGTTTCGAACGTGCGGGTCGAACCACGCGGCTCATCGACAGCTATGAAACGGGCGGACTGCGTCTTCGCACACCAAAATCTGATCATGGATGCGAAGCCGTCATTCTGAATACCGCGGGTGGTATGGCGGGCGGCGATGAATGGCGGATGCGTTTCTCGGCGGAACGAAAATCCCGCGTTTGGTTGACGACGCAGTCGGCCGAAAAGATCTATCGAACGGACGCAGACGACACGATCGTATCGACCGAACTGTCTCTTGCGGAAAGCGCGCGTGTGACTTGGGTTCCACAGGAGACGATCTTGTTCAACGGCAGCAAGCTGAAGCGCTCGCTCACTGTCCGGATGGCGGAGAGCGCCTCCGCGATCCTTCTCGAGATGACCGTATTCGGAAGGTTCGAGTGCGGCGAGCAGCTGCAGTCAGGGGCTTTTTTCGATCGCTGGCGTATCTGGCGGGGTAATTCTCTTATCTTCGCCGATGACGTGCGGCTGGCGGGAAACATTGCCGCGATCACACTCAAACCGGCCGCGGGGGATGGAGCGACTGCAGTCGCGACGCTTTGTTACGTTTCGCAGAAGGCCGAGAAGAGCCTGCAATCCTTGCGGACCGTCCTTGATGGCGCAAATGCCGATTGGGGCGCGAGCGCATGGAACGGGATGCTCGTCGCGCGCTTTGCGGGGCGTGATCCGTTCGCAGTCCGCTGTCTTGTCGCGCGTGCACTTCGGCATCTGTCGAAGATTGATGTGCCGAAGGTCTGGTCGATTTAGCTGAAGGGATAAAGATGTTACTCACGCCTCGCGAGAAGGACAAATTGCTCGTTGCAATGGCCGCGAACGTGGCGCGCCGCAGGCTTGAGAGGGGAGTCAAGCTCAACTATCCAGAGGCTGTCGCGCTCATCACCGACGCTGTCGTGGAGGGCGCGCGCGACGGAAAGACCGTTGCCGAACTGATGCAGTCTGGCGCGCAAGTCCTGTCGGTGGATCAACTGATGGACGGCGTCGCGGAGATGATCCACGACGTCCAGGTCGAGGCGACGTTTCCTGACGGAACGAAGCTCGTGACGGTGCACGAACCCATCCGGGGTGTCAGCCGGACGCCAGCGGTTGTCGCCGGTGAAGTCGTCACGCCGGAGGGCGAGATCGAGCTGAATAAAGGGCGGCCGACCGTTACTATCAGAGTCGCGAACACAGGAGACCGGCCGATCCAGGTCGGCAGCCATTATCACTTTTTCGAAACCTATCCGGCTTTGTCGTTCGAGCGCGAGAAGGCGCTCGGCATGCGCCTAGATATTGCAGCAGGTACCGCCGTTCGCTTCGAGCCTGGCCAGTCGCGCGAAGTGACGCTCGTTCCTTATTCCGGAAGCCGTACCGTGTATGGATTCCGCCAGAGCGTGATGGGAAAAGTCTGATGGCAAGCCGGATGACCCGCGCGGCCTATGCCGATATGTTCGGCCCAACGACTGGCGACAAGGTTCGCTTGGCCGACACGTCTCTTTTCATCGAAGCGGAAAAGGACTTCACGATTTATGGCGAGGAGGTGAAGTTCGGTGGCGGCAAGGTCATTCGCGACGGCATGGGACAATCGCAGGTTTCGCGTTCGGAGGGCGCCGTCGATACTGTCATCACCAATGCGCTCATCATCGATCACTGGGGCATCGTCAAAGCGGATATCGGTCTGAAGAATGGACTGATCGCGGCAATTGGCAAGGCCGGAAATCCGGACGTGCAACCTGGAGTCACGATCATCGTCGGACCCGGGACTGAGGTCATCGCTGGCGAAGGCAAGATCGTCACGGCCGGTGCATTCGATACTCACATCCATTTCATCTGCCCACAGCAAATCGACGAAGCATTGGCTGCCGGAATCACCTCGATGCTTGGAGGCGGCACAGGTCCGGCGACAGGAACGAATGCGACGACCTGCACGCCCGGGGCTTGGCATCTCGCCCGCATGATCGAGGCCGCGGATGGGTTTCCGATGAACCTGGGTTTTGCGGGAAAGGGCAATGCATCACTGCCCCAAGGATTGCTCGAGCAGGTGGAGGGCGGCGCGTGCGCCTTAAAGCTTCACGAGGACTGGGGCACCACTCCCGCCGCGATCGACTGCTGCTTGTCTGTCGCTGACGAGCACGACGTGCAGGTTATGATTCACTCCGACACGTTGAATGAAAGCGGCTTTGTCGAGGATACGATCGCGGCCTTCAAGGGCCGCACGATTCACGCCTTCCACACCGAAGGTGCCGGCGGAGGCCACGCGCCGGACATTATGAAGGTGGCAGGCTACGCGAACGTTCTACCATCGTCGACCAACCCGACGCGGCCGTTCACCGTCAATACGCTCGATGAGCATCTCGATATGCTGATGGTCTGCCATCATCTCGATTCGTCAATTCCAGAAGACCTTGCATTTGCCGAAAGCCGCATTCGCAAGGAGACGATTGCGGCTGAGGATATTCTGCACGATCTTGGCGCGCTTTCGATGATGTCGTCGGACAGCCAAGCGATGGGGCGCATCGGTGAGGTCATTATCCGCACGTGGCAGACAGCTGACAAGATGAAGCAGCAGCGCGGATCGCTCGCGGGCGAAAGCGGAAACGATAACATGCGTGCCAAGCGCTACATCGCGAAGTATACGATCAATCCGGCCATCGCGCATGGCGTATCGCGTTATGTCGGCTCGGTGGAGGAAGGAAAGCTTGCTGATCTCGTGCTCTGGTCTCCAGCGTTCTTTGGCGTTAAGCCGGACCTGGTGCTAAAATCAGGAACGATCGTAGTGGCGGCGATGGGCGATCCCAATGCCTCGATCCCCACCCCGCAGCCCGTGCACTATCGTCCTATGTTCGGATCATTCGGCAAATCGCTTACGCGTAGCGCTTTAACGTTTGTCTCGAAAACGTCGCTCGACAAGGGCTTGGGAGAGCGGCTCAGGGTCGAGAAGCGTTTGGTTGCGGTCGAGAACGTTCGCGGCATTTCGAAAAAGAGCATGATCCACAATGGCGCCACTCCAAACATCGAGATCGACAGCGAAACCTATCGTGTGACTGCGGACGGAGAGCTTCTCGTTTGCGAGCCCGCGAAGGAACTGCCGATGGCACAACGTTACTTCCTATTCTGAGGCGAGAGATGCTTCGCGCAATCGAATGCCAGCCGCAGGGCGCCCTTCACGGACTCATCGATGACGAGGTGACGCTCGATTTCGACAATCGGCACAGGCGGCGAGTTGCGATGATCGGCAGGAACGGACTGGAGTTTCTGCTCGATCTTCCACGCGCGCGCAGGCTTCGGCAAGGAGATATATTGGTTCTTGAAGACGGGCGTCGTGTTCGCGTCGTTGCCGCCGACGAGCCTCTTGCACAAATCACGACGTCGTCTGCCCTAGAGCTGGTGCGTATCGCTTGGCATTTGGGCAATCGCCATCTGCCCGTGATGCTTTTGCCTGATCGCATTCTGATCCGCCGCGATCATGTGATCGAAGATATGGTTCGTCTGCTCGGCGCCTCGGTCGAGCCCATCGATGGGCCATTCGATCCTGAGGACGGAGCGTATGCCGGCGCATCCGGCGGTCATACGCATCATCATCACCATCATCATGACGACGACCACGATCATGGATGACGAGCCGAGCGAGAGTCGGGAAATTTCCGATCGGCTTTCTGTCGATATGTCGTGCGTTCAAGCGGGGAATGATGAAGCTTCGTCGTCCGCGGAAGCAACAACGCGATTGCTCGTTTGGCTGTCGCCGGCATTTCCCGTCGGGAGCTTTGCGTTTAGCCACGGGTTGGAGTGGGCGGTTCATGCGGGGCGCATTCACGATGCGGCCTCGACGATCGTGTGGCTCGAAACCCTTCTCGAGCATGGCGCGCTCCGCAATGACGCGGTCTTCGCGACCTGCGCTTGGCAAGCAGCAGTGGTAGGCGACATGAAGAGGCTTCGTGAAGTCAACGAATTGGCTCTCGCGACGTCGGGTTCGCGAGAGCGCTATCTGGAGACGACGGCGCAGGGGAATGCATTCGTTGCGATTGTTCGAAAAGCTTGGCTCACTCCGACGCTCGAGCGTTTGTTCCAGAGCCTGCGAGGCGACGCTGCTTATCCGATCGCTGTTGCAACTGCGAGCGCGGCCCA
>CAYYDL010000120.1:0-5931 GCA_964470545.1 uncultured Hyphomicrobium sp.
CGATCGAGAATCCTGACGTCGATCGCACGTTCGTGCATGTTTTTCACGTTGACCTGGAAATTCCGGCTGTCGACATGGGACGTAGAAATGAGACCCGTCTCGCCGCGCTTGTCCTCAAGCACCGCATGCTTGACCTTGACCTGGTCGTCAACGCCAAAGCCAAGGTCATGGTCTTCGCCAGGCCGCAGCAGCGGCATGTCTCCCGTGCCCACGAACGTGCCATCGCGAAACAGGTAGACCGTTCCCGGCAGAAGCGGCGTCCCTTTCGCAATCTTGATGTTTGCGTAGAGATAGGCGTTCGTGTCGAGTTTCGGAACCGAGCGGCAGCCGAGCGTCGGCTCCATGTCTTCCGACGAGAGAAGCACGCGCTTCGCCTCCCCGGTGTCGGGAACCGTCACGCGACCCGGAACTTCGAACGTCGCATCGAACGGAGCGTTCTTGAGTTGGGCAACCGTTTCTTCGGCAGCAACGGGCACGTTCGGCTTCTCAAGAAGCCCCGCCATCGTGTCGTTTTCGGGAGCAGCCGCGCGCTTTGCCATCAGCGCGGGCGCAGGCGGTGGGGCGGCACCCGCTACCGGCTTCGGCTCCGGTTCGAAATCGACGAACTGCGAGTTGATGTCAGGAGCAGACGAGCCATCCGTCGGCCGTGCCGTCGAAAGCGCGATTGTAACCCCGTTCCAGTCTTCCCCGGAGCGCTGCGTAATGGCTGCGCGCCGATCGAGCGACAGCTTTGGCGGTTCTGTCTTGGACCCCGTCGCCAGCCGCGCATCGTAAAGCGGCGCCCAATGTGCATCGGGAACTTGGTAGTGGATGCTCAAGTCCGCATCGAGCGGACTTTGTGTGATGACGTGAATTCGAACCTCCGTCTGCTCGGTGCGCGCCGGAGCCAGCGACGAAAGCTGAACATTGGCATCGGCGATCTGCCGATCGAGATCGCGTGTCTTCTGCTCGGCATCGAGTGCGAGCTTGCCTGCGTCCGTCGACGCCTGCGCGATGAAACCCAAAAGTTTTGTCCAATCATCGACCGAAGTCGCAGGCTCTGATTGCGATGCGGGCCGCGTCGGAATCTGCGCAAGATTGGAAATGAGCTTCTTCTGTGTCCTGGCCGCTTGCGCCTGCGCGGCCACAGTCGTCTTCTGGTCCTTCAGCGTCTGAATTCGATTTTCCAGAACCTTGCGCTGCGCATCGGTGGCCTCGCTTTCGGCACGCTGCAAAAGCTTCGTTGCTGAGTCTACCGATCCGATGTCGAGCTTGCCGGTAGCTCGGCCTTCAACCCGGACAGAACCCGGCACCGCGCCTGCTGGCAGATCACGCACGACAATCGTGTGCTCCCCCTTGTCCAGATGGACCTTCGCAAGCCGCGTCACTTCGGCCCCCGAAAGGAAAACCGTGACGGCATCGACGGTTGAATCTGCCGAAATCTGCGCCGCGAAAGCATTCGGACAAAAGGCGGTCAAAAAAGCTGCCGCTAAGACAAGGCGCATCTTGCTGTAACCTCTATTCGAACATTCGTGACGAGTCGGGAAGGCACTGTCCCTGCCAGGCCGGCAGACGCCGCGGAGTATGGCCGATGGACGGTGCGAGAAAAAGGCATTGACACGGCCGGTTTTAACCAGATTGCGCGATGGATCTCAGGAATTCAGGGCCACATCACACGGCGGAACGAGCTTCCGCATAAGCCCAATCGAGCCATGGGAGAAGCGCCACGATGTCCTGCGTCTCGACCGTCGTGCCGCACCAGACCCGAAGGCCCGCAGGCATGCCGCGATACGCCGCGACATCGAATGCCGCGCCCTCGCCATCGAGGATACGCGCCATCCCACGCATGACGTCGAGCCGGACACTCTCCGATGTGTCGATCAGGTCAGGAGCGGCGAAGCGCATGGCGACGGATGTGTGCGATCGCGTGTCGGGATCGACAGCGAGCGGCTCCGCCCAGTCGATCCGGGCGATCCAGTCGTAAAGCGCTGATGCATTGGCCCGCGCCCGTGCGATTGCGCCGTCGAGGCCACCGATCTCATCGATCCACCCGAGCGCATCGAGATAGTCCTCGACGCAGAGCATTGACGGCGTATTGATCGTCACGCCCTCGAAGACGTCACGAAGGATGCCATCCGAATTCGTCAGCCGGAAGAGCTTCGGCACCGGCCACGGCGGCCGATAAGAGGCCAGACGATCAAGCGCGCGCGGCGACATGATGATCATGCCATGTGCGCCCTCTCCGCCGAGCGCCTTTTGCCAGGAATACGTGAGCACGTCGATCTTGCTGAAATCGATGTCCTCCGCGAACAGCGCTGAAGTCGCATCGCAGATGACGAGACCATCACGGTCGTCCGCGATCCAGTCGGCGTTGGGAACCATGACGCCCGTCGTCGTGCCGTTCCACGTGAAGAGCACATCGCGCGAAAAGTCGACCTTCGAGAGATCCGGAAGATGTCCCGCTTCGGCTTCGAACGTGCGAAGATCGGTGAGCTTCAGCTCAGCCGTCACATCGCGCAGCCAGTTTCGTCCGAAAGCATCCCACGCCAGAAGATCGACGCCGCGCGCACCGAGGAGATTCCACATCGCGAGTTCGAAGGCGCCCGTGTCGGAGCCCGGAACGATCGCGACCTCGTATCCTGGAGGCAGCCGGAGAATGTCGCGCGTCCACGTGACAGCAAGCTTCAATCGCGCGCGGCCATCCTCCGAGCGATGCGAACGTCCGACAAGAGCGCTGCTCAACGCATCGGGCTGCCACCCCGGGCGCTTCGCGCACGGACCGGACGAAAAGAATGGCCTTTTCGGCTTCGTTATGGGCTTCAGGGGTTTGAGCATCCGCGCCTCTTAGCACGGGCGCGGCATAAAGAAAAAGGCGGTCGCAAGCGACCGCCTTTCGGCACCAAAGCAACACAAGGGTGCACGCTTTCTAATCGAACTTGATACGAAGACCCGAGCGGAACTGCTGCAGGACGGAGTCTTTGAAGGTAAAGCGGTTATCGCCGGAAATGGAATCTCCATCGATGGAGATGCCGCCGCTTTCCCAGAGCATCTGCCAGCCGTTGTCCCAGATGATCTGATCGGTAATGTTTGTCGCGATGCCCGCCTGAACGGCCGCAGCAACGTTGATTTGATTTTTGGAGCTAGAGCCGGACCTGCTCACGGAAGTCGGAGATCCAGTGTTGCAGCTTATGCCCGGAAAATCGAACGTATCGTTGCAGCTGGCGGTTTCCGTATAGTTACGCTGCAGACGCCGCCAGGAAAATCCAAAACCGCCACCAACATAGGGGGTGAACCGCGTGCCTGTCGGAATATCATAGAGCAAGTTGAAGAGCGCGGTCGTGCGCGAGAGCTTCACGGTATCGTTGCGGAAAACGCCATACTCTTGCGTCTCGATCGCCGTACCCGGAGCGCCGAAAGTTCTATACTTCCTCTCTCCGTCAATCAGATTCGTATTCGGCGTATAATCGACCGCGATCTCCCATCTGAGCGACGGCGTAATATAGCGACCGAACATCAGCCCGAATGTCGGTGACATCGCGATATCGCTGCTGTCCTTCACGGGCATGTTAGGGTCGGAATCTCTGATTGTCGCATCCGTCAGCAGATTTCCGCCAAGCTCCAGCCCAACGTACCAATCCGAATCCGCATCATACGTCGGTACCGGCGCAGGGGCCGGAACAGGAATAGGAACACCGCCGCCCATGTCCTTGATGCCACCCCAGTCGGCAGCCATCGCAGGCGCCGTACAGAAAGCCAGCACACATCCTATCGCAATCCACGATCCCGCAGATTTCATCATCCCCGCCCCTTGATGTCGGCGCTGCACATGACGCGCGCCACTTGAAGACTCTGCTCAACGCTACGCTTGCGCTAACAAAGCCTAGGGAGGGAAGAACGGGTTCCGGTCGGTGTCCTGTGCGCTCCTCCGAGAGGAGCGCACGACGCTTACGTGGACACACGAACGCGAAACACCGCAGAACGAACCACACCTTTTGGCATTTCAAACGCGAGCAGACGCAACAGCGCCTGCACTCGACGCAACTTCCGGACTTCAACGCGTCCGAAGCAAAAACTAATTCAGGTCGTAACGCACACCGATACGGAACTGGTGTGCTGTGATTTCTTTCAGCTTTTCAGCAGCAGTCTCTCCGCCGGCGTCAAACGCCACCGACTTGGCGTCGCCGAGATAGAGAAAGCGGTATCCGAAATCGAGGTAGACGGCGTGACCGGTATTGATCTCGACCGGCTCACCGTCCTTCGCGCTCGAGACATACATGTCGCGGCCACCCCACAGCTTCCACGAGATACCGGCCATCGCAGCCGCCGCGAAATTATCGGTCGATTGTCCGCGGTAGGGCGATGCGACGCCGCCGTCGATCACAGACCCGGAATTCGTTTGGTTGTGCGCCCAGCCGATGCCGCCGCCGATATAGGGAACGAAACGCCCGCCGCGATTGAATTCGTAATAAAGGTTCGCGAGAACGACCGTGCTATTGAAATCGAGCTTCGTCGAACCGAAATCGAAATCGCTTTCGTTCGTCGCGTCGAACATATGATCGACGGTGATGTCGCCGCGAAAGCCCCAGGCGTAATATTGGCCGATGCCGCCGCCGACCGTCCAAGCGCCGCTTTGTTGCGTGTCGTGATTGTCGAAATCACCAAGCGTCATGCCGGGTGTCGGATACCAGCTGTATCCGCCGTCCGCGCGCAGGTACCATTTGTACGTGAAAGCCGGCGTCGGCGCCAAAGTCGGTGCCGTGTTGAGATCGGGTGAACCCAGGTCGGCAGCAGACGCGCCGACGGCACTCCCAACGACGAGTGCAGCGCTGAGAAACGGTACTTTGCGCGCAAGGAACATGCGGGATCCCTATAGGTGTCGATCCAGCGCGACCGCGCCGGGCAACACAAAAGCCGGTCCCGAATATTGCCGAGAGTGCTTAAGGGAGCATTAATTGCCGTTGGATTGCGGAACGCCCCGCAGGCCCAAAGCCCTAATGGAAGGTGAAGACATTGGACATCCTCGCCTGTCATCCACCGAGACTGCCAAAGAACTGGGGCCCCTCATCCAGCCCTCGGCCACCTTCTCCCCAAGGGAGAAGGAAGGACATTTTCCTCGCGCGGAACGGGAGAGGATGCCCGAAGGGCAGGTGAGGGACTTTAAATAAACCGACCGCCGATCTTATCGTCCCAAGGATCGAAGACCGAGAACGGTAGCGAGTTGCCGTCCCTATCACGCGGCGGCGGCCGCCGACTTCACCGCATCGACGATGTCGCCGACTATGCTCGAAACGACCTTCTCGTCGTCCCCTTCGGCCATCACGCGGATGACGGGCTCGGTGCCCGACGGGCGGATCACGAGACGACCGTTCTCGCCGAGCCGCGCCTTGGCGCCCTCGATGGCTTTGACGACGCGCGTGTCTTCGAGCGGCTGCCCGCTCGCATAGCGAACGTTTTGTAAAATCTGCGGCAGCGGCCGGAAGCGATTGCACACCTCCGATACCGTCTTTCCTGTCGCGACGACGCACGCAAGGATTTGCAGCGCCGAAACCAGTCCATCCCCTGTCGTCGTGAAATCGGAGAGCACGATATGTCCCGATTGCTCTCCGCCGACATTGTAGCCGTGCTTGCGCATGTGCTCGGTGACGTAACGGTCGCCGACGGGCGTCCGCGCCAGCGTCAGCCCGATGGACCGAAGATACCGCTCGAGACCGAGATTGCTCATCACCGTCGCGACGATGCCGCCGGCCGTCAGCTTCCCTGTCCGGTGCCAGCTTTCCGCGATCACTGCCATAAGCTGATCGCCGTCGACAAGCTCGCCCTTCTCATCGACGATCACGACCCGGTCGGCATCGCCGTCGAGCGCAATGCCGATATCGGCGCGCATCTCGCGGACCTTCGCCATGAGGGCCTCGGGCTTGGTCGAGCCGCAATCTTGATTGATGTTGAAGCCGT
>CAYYDL010000121.1:0-2952 GCA_964470545.1 uncultured Hyphomicrobium sp.
TTCAACATCGCCGATGTGGCGATCGTTGCCGGTGTCATCGGCCTGTTGTATGAGTCGCTTCGGGGCGAGTCGCATTAGCGCCGTAAATTGGGCTTAACGGGACTCCGGGGGCGTGTCCGTCGAAGACACGAGCAAAGCGCATGTCATTGAAATTGGCTCAGAAAGTTTGTCTCTGTGCGGCCATGGCGATGCTGCTGGGCGGCTGCGGCGGCTATGACGGCGTGCAGCTCAACGGCAAGGTCTTCGACATGATGGGGTTGAACGGAAGTTCGACACCCCAAGGCGACCCGAAAATGGCAGTTCGCCAGCCGCTGACCCTACCGCCGAGCGATAATCTTCCGCCGCCGGGCAGCGGCAAGGTCGATCAGCCGTCGCTCGCCGAAATTCAGGACCCGGACAAAAAGAAAGTCGTCGACCAGGCCGAGCTCGAAAAGCAGCAGGCTGAATACTGCCAGAAGAATTATACCGAGCCGATGCAGCGCGGCGACTCCTCAGCCGATTCCGCAGCCGGTCCGCTGGGTCCATGCCACCCGTCGATCTTCACGGCCGTTCAGAAGTGGACGACGAAGCCCGCCTATCACGACAACGGCGGCGAGGATGATACCGAATCGCAGTGACCGCTGACGCCGGTTGGTGGCGAAAGCCGTCGTCCATCCAGAAAAACATGATCTGGCCGCATTTTATGCGGCTTGAGATGAACGCCTTGTCATTTGACTTTGATCGCCCATCTGCCGCTCACTGGCGCGGCTTCCGGCCTTCCGGCGCCCGAGCCCTTCTTGCGAAAGTAATCCCCGGCCCTGCGGTTTGGGGTAGGATAAAAACGCTAGGGAGCGAATACGACTGCATTCGGTTCAAAGGATTGCCATAATGCGTCTTGCGACGTGCTCCCGAATTAGCCTCTTAACCCTATTGGCCACCCTGATGCTCGCAGTGAACCCACAAGCCCACGCCTCGGAGAGCGCTACCCGCGCGTCCGAATTCAAGCTGTCGAACGGAATGGACGTCGTCGTCATTCCCGACCATCGTTCGCCGGTCGTCACGCACATGGTCTGGTACAAGGTCGGTGCGGCCGATGAGGTGCTTGGAAAGTCTGGCATCGCTCATTTTCTCGAGCATCTGATGTTCAAGTCGACGGATAAGATCCCGGTCGGCGAATTCTCGAAGATCGTGAACCGCCTCGGCGGCCAGGACAACGCCTTCACCGGCAACGATGCGACGGCCTATTTCCAGCGCGTCGCAAAGGACCGTCTCGGTAAGATGATGGAGATGGAAGCGGACCGCATGGTCAACTTGCGTCTCGATGAAAAAGAAGTTTTGACCGAGCGCGATGTCATCCTCGAGGAACGCCGCTCGCGCATCGACAACAATCCGTCGGCATTGCTCGACGAGCAGATGAACGCGGCTCTCTATTTGAACCACCCCTACCACAAGCCGGTGATCGGCTGGTATCGCGAGATGGCGCAGCTCTCGCGTCAGGACGCGCTTGATTTCTACAAGCACTACTACGCCCCGAATAACGCGATCCTCGTTGTCTCCGGCGACGTGACGGACGACGAGGTCAGGAAGCTCGCCGAGGCGACTTACGGCAAGATTCCCGCCAATCCGGATGTCCCTTCCGTCCGTCATCGTCCGGGCGAGCCGCCGGCCCGCGTTGCACGCCGGCTCGTGCTCAAAGACCCGCGCGCCGGCAATTATCTGATGCAGCGCTACTATCAGGCCCCGAGCTACGTCACGGCGAAACCGGGAGAAGCCGAAGCGCTCGATCTCCTGATGAAGATCGCGGGTTCGGGCTCCACCAGCCGCATCTACAAGAAGCTTGTCGTCGAGCAGAAGCTCGCATCGAGTGCCGGCGGCGACTATTCCGGATATGGCCTCGACGGCGGAACGATCTCGCTCTACGGCATCTCCGCCGACGGCGTGCCGCTCGAAAAAGTTGAAGCTTCGATCGATGCCGTGATGGCGGACATCGTGAAGAACGGCGTCACCGAGCAGGAACTGGCACGCGCCAAGAACAGCTATCTCGCCGATTACATCTACGACAGCGACAATCAGGCGACGCTCGCGCGCCGTTACGGCTGGAACCTCGCGGTCGGACGCACCGTTGCGGAAGTCGAAGCGTGGCCGACGAACATATCGAAGGTCACGACGGATGATGTGAAGAACGCTGCCGCGAAATACCTCGATATCAAGGATTCGGTGACGGGCTATCTCGTTCCCGACCAGTCCGGCGTCGCGCAAGTCGACGATCTTCCGCCTCCGTCTTCTTCCGGCGTGCTGAGGTGATATTGATGACAGCATTTTCCCGCGCGGCTGCTAAGGTCGTTCGCCATGCAGCCCGCTTCGGCATCGCCTCGGCGCTTCCCGCTTTGGCCTTGTTGTTCGTTGTCTCCATCAGTCACCCAGCAGCCGCAATGAATATTCAAAAAGTCAAATCACCCGGTGGAATTGAGGCCTGGCTCGTCGAAGAGCACAGCGTTCCTCTTCTTTCCCTCCGCTATGCCTTCGATGGCGGCAATAGCCAGGATCCGCCGGGCAAGGAAGGGCTTGCGAACTTCATCACCGCGATGATGGACGAAGGCGCCGGAGACATCAAATCCGAGGACTATCAGGAGCGCATGGAAAATATCGCCATGCGCATGAGCTACGACGACAGCAAGGATTCGCTCTACGGCTCTTTCGAGACGTTGACGAAGAACCGCGACAAGGCCGTAGAACTCTTGAAGCTGTCGGTGCAGAAGCCGCGTTTCGACACCGATGCCGTCGAGCGGATCAAGCAGCAGCTCCTCGCCAACCTCGCGTATGCTGACAAGGATCCCGACAAGGTCGCGATGCGCGAATGGTACGCGCAGGCCTTTCCGAACCACCCCTATGGCCGGTCAGCGAACGGTACACAGGAAACCGTCGCGAAGATCACGCGCGATGATCTCGTCGACTTTCACAAGCGGAATTTTG
>CAYYDL010000122.1:0-3582 GCA_964470545.1 uncultured Hyphomicrobium sp.
GGCAAATGCCGAACACCGGCAAAAAGTCGGCTCCCGAGACGAAACCAGAGCCGAGCGAACCAGCGAAATCTTTTCCGATCCTCGCCCCACGCCGCGTCCTGAGACCTGCGACCGCCGCGAAATCACTTCTCGCGATTGCCATCGCTGCCGCCCTTGGATGGGCGCCCGTTCAGCGCCTCCTCGCAACCACGAGCGCGGAAGCCGTGGTGAATGCCAGAATCGTAACGCTCCGCGCACCCATCGAGGGCGACGTGACGATGGCACAGCCCGGAACGGATATCGGTAGCTCGTTTCGCGCTGATCAAAATATCCTCACCATCCGCAATCCTCGCGCGGATTCCTCGCCGCTGACGGGCTTGATCCGTGAGCGCGATCAGCTCAGCACCACAGTCGCCGCGCTCGAAGCAAAGAAAGCCCTTCTGAAAAGCAGCCTTGAGGAACTTGACGCGCAACAGGAACGGTTCCGCCTGGGGCGCATCGAGCAGTTTGAGCAACGCGTGCGCGAAGCGAACGCCGACATCGCGTCGGCCGAAGCACAATACGACGTGGCCGCCCAAGCGCTGAAGCGCGCCAGCCATCTGCGAACGACCGACGCCGTCAGCCAGGCCTTCCTCGATAAGGCTCAGGGGGACGCACGCGTTGCACAACAAGCGGTGCGGGCCCAGGAAGAACGCAAGAAGGGCATGCTCGTCGAACTCGACGCCGCAAAGAGAGGCACCTTCGTCGGCGACAGCTACAACGACACCCCGCAATCGGCGCAACGAAAGATGGAGGTTTCCCTCGAACTTTCCGATGTCGACGCACGCCTTGCGGGCGGCCGCACGCAACTTGCCGCACTGGACGATGCCATTGCCGACGAGAAAACTCGACAGGCTCGGATTTCCATGGCCGCCATCCATTCAACCGTCAACGGCCGCGTGTGGGAGATGCTGACGGCGCCCGGTGAGCACGTTAACGCCGGGCAAGATCTCATGAAGCTTCTCGATTGCAGCAGTGCCATCGTGACCGCCAGCGTGAGTGAAACCGTCTATGAGCGATTGGCGGTCGGCCAATCGGCAACATTCAAGCCGCGCGACGGCGGCCCGGAGTTGAAGGGCATGGTCGTTGGCCTCAACGGTCTCGCGGCTGTCGAGTCGAACACCGCGATTCAACAGAATGCCCTGTCACGCGAACCCTATCACGTGAGCATCAAGTTCCCCGAGCTTTCAAAAACATTCGACTGCCGGGTCGGACGCTCGGGCTTGGTCGAATTCGATACCACCGGTCCAATTCTGGCCGGCACCACATTCTGAAGAGCGCATCATGACATCCGCTGGGGGATTGGGCTACTTTGACGCTCTGCTGCCGGCACTCGTCGTCGCGCTGCTGGCAATTTCGATATTGCCTTGGGTCAATCGCAACAACACGTTCGCCCGGACGAGCGCTATCCTGATCGGCATAGCGCTCGGCTGGCGCTATATGACGTGGCGCATCTTAGAGACTATTCCCTCGGCCGACAAGCCTGTCGATTTCGTCTCCGGCGTGATTTTCACGGCAATCGAAGCCCTGACGATGATTGGCGCGACTGCGTCCCAATTATTTCTGACCCGCACTCGTAATCGGACGGCCGAGGCCAATTGCAATGTACCGAAATTGCTTGCCCAGCTGACGTTGCCGAAAGTCGACGTTCTCATTTGCACATATAACGAGGACGAAAGCATTCTCGAACGCACGATCATCGGAACGCTCGCGCTGACATATCCGAATTTTCGCGTCTGGGTCTGCGATGATGGGCGCCGCGCATGGCTGAAGGAACTCTGCGAGAAGTACGAAGTCGGTTATCTGACGCGCAGCGATAATGCGCATGCCAAGGCCGGCAACATCAACGCCGCCCTGAAGAAGCTCGCACAGCTTGACGAAAAACCCGACTTCATCTCGATCCTCGACGCCGACTTCGTACCCCTGCCGGACTTTCTGACCCGCGCCATGTCGTTGACGCTTGAGCCCGATGTCGGCGTCGTCCAGACTCCGCAGCACTTCTTCAATCCTGACCCGATCCAAAGCAACCTTGCGTTGGCCCGGGTCTGGCCGGATGAGCAGCGCTTTTTCTTCGACATCGTCATGGCCTCGAAGGACGCATGGAATGCTGCCTTCTGCTGCGGCACATCGTCGGTCATCCGCTTCGACGCGCTCCAGAGCGTCGGCGGCTTCCCGACGGACTCGGTCACGGAAGATTATCTAGTCTCGCTGCGGCTTCGCGAAAAAGGTTTCCGGACCGTCTACTTGAACGAGGTGCTATCCCTCGGCCTCGCACCAGAGGGGCTCGCCGAATATAGCGGGCAGCGCAGCCGCTGGGCACTCGGCTTCGTTCAGATCTGTCGCGGCCGGAGCGGACCGCTCAAATGGAAGAACGGATTGCCTCTCGTCGATCGCATCATGCTTTGCGAGACGTTCCTGCATTGGTCAGTCACGCACCTCTTCCGGCTTCTCGGCGTCATCGTGCCGATGCTCTATCTGCTTTTCGGGATTGAAGCCGTGCATGCGAACGTCATCGAGGCGATTTGGTATCTCGCCCCATTCCTCGTCGCCCAGGCTGCAATTTTTACTTGGCTGACGGAAGGCCGAGTGCTGCCGCTGATGACCGACCTCTATCAAATGCTATGCTCCACGGACGTTCTGAAGGCGGTAACGTCCGGCCTGCTCAGACCGAAGGGGCAAAAATTCAGGGTCACGGCCAAGGGCGGCGACCGCAGCAGGCAGTTCGTTCAATGGCCGCTGCTGAAGATCTTCGGAACGCTGCTTGCCCTAACGATGCTCGGCATCGTCAACGCTTTCCTGCTCGATCCATCCCGTCCGCTCGCGGAGTCGAGCGCCATCGCGCTGTTCTGGAGCTGGTATAACATTATCGTCCTCACGCTCTGCTGCTACGTATGCAGTGAGCAGCAGCAACGCCGAGTCGGTCAGCGCTTCGATGTTCGCGTGCCTGTCAAGCTTGTCGCCGGCAACATGGAGCTTTCCTATCAGGCGTCCGATGTATCGGCGAGCGGCATGCACCTGCTTGGCCGCCCGCCCCTTCCCATTGGAAGCACCGTAGTAGCCCGCTTCGCCGACATGAGCCTCAACGCGCACATTCGACGCACGACGGAAACGGGCTTCGGGCTGCAATTCGAAGTAACTGATCAGACCAAGGTGCCGCTCTTGCAATTCATCTTCTCCGGCCAAGCGACGACCGCAATCCGCCAGATCAGGCCATATCTCGTCGCAAAAGCGCTCGCCCTCCGCGTATTGAGGTAGCCTCCTCCGAGATGTATTTACGGGGCGATGGCGCGCACCGCTTTCCATGCGCGTCCGAACGCACCCTCGGTTTGCTTATCATTCGGCTCCGGCAAGCACGGATTATCTGACCAATGCCGTTCCAATGCCGCTCTCCGCATGATCGAAGCGCGGCGCCGATAAAACGTATCCCTGACCGGACGATAGCCATATCCGGACGGGTTTCTGAGATGGACGTAGAATTCGCAGCCGTTCGGCTCGCTGATTTCCATCACTTCGAGCTTGAGCAATCCGAGATACTGTAAATCCGTCAGCATCAACTCGAGACTG
>CAYYDL010000123.1:0-11097 GCA_964470545.1 uncultured Hyphomicrobium sp.
GAGCATTTTCCTGTAACCCCTCGTCCCTGATGACATCGAGAACAGCCAACCCGGCAGCCGCGGCGACGGGATTTCCGCCGAACGTATTGAAATAGCCGACATCTTTACAGAAGCGCACGAGCAGGTCGGGACGAGTCGCCATCGCCGCCATCGGAAAGCCGTTGCCCATGGGCTTCCCCATCGTCACGATGTCGGGGGTAATGCCGTGTCGCGCGAAACCCCAAAACGTTTCGCCGCTCCGCGCAAATCCGGGCTGGACTTCATCAGCAATGAAAACGCCGCCGGCTTTGCGCGTCTCCGTCACCGCGAGTTTCAGAAATCCTGCAGGATCCGAGAAAATGCCGTCGCTCGAAAAGATTGAATCGCAAATGAATCCCGCGAATTTTTGCTGACGCGACTCCAGCGCGCAGATTGCAGTCCGGAGATTTTTTGCGAACTCCTCTCCGACGGAGCCGCTTTCGGACGGCGCAGGAATGGTTGCGACGTAGTTTGGTCGCACGGCAACTTTTTGCGCGGCGGGTGAGATCTCTGTCACGTACCTGGTATTTCCATGATACGCATTTTCGGTGACCACAAATCCTGTTCCGCCACTCGCCTCAGCCGCAATGCGCAATGCGAGATCGTTTGCTTCGCTGCCGCTGCACGTCATGATGACATTGGAAAGTGCCGAGGGCAGGGTGTCCTTAAGCTTGTCGAGGTAATCGTCGACGATGGGGCATAAGTACCGCGTGTTGATGTTGATCTTGGCCATTTGCGAGGCAACGGCCGCGACGACCCTGGGATGGCAATGTCCTACCGACGGAACATTATTGTAGAAATCCAGATAACGCCTGCCATCAGCTGCGATGATCCACGGCCCGCTGGCCGACACCATCTCGATTGGCTCCCGGTAGAACAGAACCGACGCCGCGCCAAAATTCCTGAGACGGCGACCGAGATGAGAACCGGGTTCTGTCGGCGGAGATGCGGAGCGAAACGCATTGAGTTCGAGAATCTGCACGCTGTCGGTCATTGGCGCCTCGCTAATAGCCAGCCGAGAAAAATGCGCGCGCATCTGCAACTTTGCAGGATTCCCCGACGCGCGGTCCCCGTCTTGCGGCAACGGCCGGGCGAACGTTCTTATAGCCAAAAATGATTTACTGGCAACAAAAAATGACACGAGTACAACAAATGTGAGCAGCTTGCACCGCGCAGATGCGCATCGCGACGCTCTCTACAAAGAACACAAATCAAAACAGAACATTAGGCGCACAGGGCAGACTTGCGCTCGTCCAATACTTTGGCGAGCTCCAAAATGCTGTCGATCACGACGTCCGCGTGCGGTTCGAGATCTTTCCGATGGGCCGGACCAGTCAGGACGCCAACGCGGAGACCGAAACCGGCACGCTTTCCCATCTCCAGATCGTGGATGGAATCTCCAATGATCGCACAGGACGATGGCGCGAGACCCATCGCCTGCGCGAAGGCAAGTCCCATCCCAGGCTCTGGCTTTGCTCCGTGGCCGCTATCGCAACCGACCCGAAACTCGAAGATGTTGCGCAATTCGGCAAATTTGCCGAGCGACGCCTCAAGGCCTTCGACCGTATCGTTTGTGGCTAAGCCGAGCCGATATCCCGACGACCCGAGTGCCGCCATTTGTTCATGCGCGCCTTCGATGAGAATGGCATGCTTGGCGCCACCGTCGCGAAAATTTTCGGCGATGATCTGAATGAGATTTGAAGGAGCTCGATCCCGCAACGTCTCTGCAAAGCTCGCGGCGATGACCTCAACACCGCCTCCAGCGAGCACCGCTCCGGGAGTGACAATATCGGTTTCAGGATCATGGCCTGCCGCCCGCAGGACTTCAGCGGAAAGCGCGATATCGCCACCCGCGGCTTCGAGCGCCATCTTCCGATTGATCGGCACCCACGTCTTATAGAAGTCGAGGATCGTACCGTCTTTGTCGAAGAGAAGCCCAGTTATCTGGCTCATTGGTTCCGCGCTCGTCCGCTGTCATCGGCCGCCCGCCGTATAATCCGAGTTCGATGTCATGGCCAGAGACAGAGATGCCGCGGCGTCCGGACGGAGTTGGTCCTCAAGCGAAAATCGATCGCGGCGGAATTTTGGCGCTCATAAGAGCTCTCAAACGAATACGTTAAGCGTCGCCGTCATTAACCGCTGCGAACCGAGCGATTTTGAACGTTTCGGAGATGCATCGGATGAGTAGTGAAAATCCAGACCAACGGCCCCGCGGCTAAACCGTGGCAGTCGCGAAGCGCAAAGAAGCGCAACGTAGGAAAAAATGAAATTGAATACATAACGTCTTTTGCAGTGACGGAGAGAACGCCGGCCGCGGCAGCCGGCGCGTCCACTTCGTCAGTTCGGTATCATTTAACGGGCAGCATAAGGTGCTCGTAAGGCGTGCCGGGCCACATCACGTAGGGTTGGCTGGGGTCAGCCTTGGCGTCTTTCGGATATTTTTCGATCATCCCCTTGGCATCGGTTCCGACGATCATCACGTGCGGGCCGGTCTGGACCCAATTGTTTGTCGCGGACGCTTCGGCGCTTTTATCGTATAGATCCGTATTGCTGACGCCGCTGTCACCATTGAGCATATACATGAAGCCAATGCCCGCGGTCGGAGGCTTCTTGTTTTGCCAAGCGTCGGCCCAGGCCATCGCGGCTTCATCGGCGCACATAGGCTCGCCATTGCCGTGTGTGCCGGGGTCCATGCACGTCCAGCCGTTCGTTCCCTTCTGGATGACTTTCATCGTGCCGTCTTCCGCCATGTTCATGATCGTCGCGTGCTCTACGATCGTGGCGGGAGCCGCGGTCTTGAGGACCTTTATGAGGTCTTCATCGCTTCTCATGACGCCATGGGCAAAAGCGAATGACGTCATTGCCGAGCTGATGGCAAGCGCAAGGGCTACACGGCCTTTCATCTATGTCTTCCTCCTGGGTTTATCCGCATTGTTTTTATCGGCCTTCGCTCAAAGAATGATCGATGGCTGAATAGAGATTTGTGCGTCGCTACTCCCCTCGCGGTTCGGTTGGTTGAAAACAAGGTCACGTTCGCTTCAACGATCATCGATGACGCATAACTGGTGACATTCGCCAACTCCGAAAACAGTGCGGGCAGCAAACATCGGACGACATCGTAATCGATAAGCAAGGCAAATCTCACGCGCCGCGAATACCCGTTTATCAGCGTAGAATTACGGTGTGACTTGAGGGCTGTATGGGGAGTCACGGCACTAGGCCCGGTTTAACTGCCAGCGATCGAATTGGGCCGGCATCTCTTCGGCAAGCATATCTCGGCCCAGTGCGACTTTGCTTTCGAGCAGGGAATCCCAAAGTTCCGTGAAGATTTTTGTGGCGACCTTTGGAGGCTTTCCGAGAACAATATATTCGATGGCGACAGGATGTCCGCCGTCCAAAATCGGAATAACGATTCCGCGATGCTCCAAAATCTTCGAATTAGGGAGTATTCCCGATGCCAAGGAAACTTCCGTCCACTCGAGAATAGCGCGATAGCTGCTTGCTTCCCCAACATGCCGATTGACGGAATAGCCCTGAGCTTGGAAGAGCCGGTTGGTGGCGCGTGTGAGGCCGCAGGTATCGCGAAGTAAAACGAATCTCTCGTCCGCGATATCTCTCACCGCCACGCACTCGACGGCCCGCCAATGATCATGTTGCGAAAGACGAGGGATGAATAGGAGCCGATCCAGCATCAGAGGCAGACGCATATATTCAGCACGAACCGGAATTTGCGGATCGTTGGGTACGATAATCACATCGAGGCGCCCACGTGCGATCTCAGCGTGAAGTTCATCGAGACTGCATTCATGATAGCAAAGACGAGCATGTGGATGCTTAGCGCTGAACCGCGCTAATAAGCTCGCGGTGCGTTTTACGCCGACCAGCGGTGAGATGCCGATATGTACTTTCGCGCTCATGGTGTCAGTCATGCGGAGCGAATAAAGGCCAGTTCGGAGTTGGCCCCCGGGCCTTGGGAACGCGCTGAACCAACCTCTTCACCGACCCGTCGGCGGACTCGATTGGGCGCTGATCGTCCTTTTGCGGAGGTGAGGGAGGAGATGTCGGCATGAGGCGATGGGCGACCACTGGCCCCCGGTGCGAGATCGGCATTTATTATCGCTCCGGCACGTTTCGATGCTGCACGATCCTGACAATCTGTCAGTCATCAGACTTGCGGCATGATGTCTAATCGGGAAACCCCGGAAAAACCCTCTGGAAGCACGTATTGGGCGGCGCACCAAGATTCGTATGGAGAAAACCAAACTCATATTGTCGATACAAAAAAGTGCGGTCAGATGCTCCAATAATCTGATTTCAATATTTATTTTCGAAGACGCGGCGTCTTGCGACACCGGGAAATGCAAAAGATCTATTGCGGCGCAAAAGCCAAATCGCACTTTATCAATTTGTGTGCAGCATTTCGAATAACTCGCCGAGCGATCGCGAGCCGGTTTTGCTCATGATCGTTGCCCGATGTCCCTCGACGGTGCGGACCGATATTTTAAGTATCGACGCAATGACCTTGTTCGGTTTCCCTGTTCGCATAAGATTCAAGACTTCCCGCTCGCGCGCCGTCAAAGATGCGAGATTCTTGCTGCATTCCTGGCGCCGCTCTTCTTGCTCCCAGATCGCGCCGTACGTCGAAAGGGCGGATTGCACGGTATCGAGCAGTAGCTGATCGTTGAACGGCTTTTGAAGAAACTCAACGGCGCCGGCTTTCATAGCGCGGACCGCGATTGAGACGTCACCATGGCCTGTGATGACGATGATCGGGATGAGAGTTCCAGATGCCTTGAGCCTCTCCTGCAACTCGAGGCCGCTCATGCCCGGCATGCGAATGTCGAGAATAATGCAGCCTCGGGTTCCGGGAACATAGCTGGCCAGGAATTCGTCGGCAGACGAAAAGACCTGGGCCTTCAGCTTCACCTGCTCCATCAGCCAACGGATTGCGTCCCTAACGGCGGGATCGTCGTCAACAATGAATACCGTGGGAACGGATTTCTTAGGATTCTCGATCTGCATGCTTCGAGCTTCTCCAATTTGGGATCGTTAAGCAGAACGTCGAACCGTTTGGCGATGAGCTTTCCAGCCAA
The DNA here is from genome assembly GCA_964470545.1 of uncultured Hyphomicrobium sp. Lineage (GTDB taxonomy): Bacteria > Pseudomonadota > Alphaproteobacteria > Rhizobiales > Hyphomicrobiaceae > Hyphomicrobium_B. The sequence continues at coordinate 5,112 of CAYYDL010000123.1, forward strand.
AGCTTGCCTCCATGGCCCTCAATGATGCCTTGGCTGATGCTCAGCCCCACCCCAAGGCCCGCTTCCTTGGTTGTGAAAAAAGGCTCGAAAAGGCGATGGAGCTCCTGAGGAGGACAGCCGCATCCGTTATCCGAAAGAACAAGCTTCGTAAATTGTGGGCTTTCCAACACCACTTTGATGGAGAGTTTTCGCGGCTCACGTTCGACTGCCGCGAGCGCATCCAGGCTGTTGCGCACGAGATTGAGCAGAACCTGCTGAATTTGAATCGCATCGGCGAAAACCAGTTGCTGCTTCTTTGGAAACTTCAGTTCAAGCTTGATATTGTTATGGCTTATTTCCGTCTGAGCAAAACCAAGCGTGGTCTCAACGGTCTCTCGAATGTTGGTGCGCTGGCGCCTCATCTGGCTTTTTCGCGAGAAATTCCGGATGCGCACAAAAATTTCATCGGCGCGTTGCGCTTGCCTGACGATCTGGTCGAGGCCGTGCTGAAGATCTTCAATGCGGGCTTCGCCTTCCCGCATTTTTCGTAAGCAAGTCTGCGCATAAGTCATGATCGCACAGAGGGGTTGATTGAGCTCATGTGCAAGACCGGAGACCATGCCTCCGAGTGTACTCAGTCGCGCGACGTGCGCGAGTTCGGCCTGTCGTTTCCTGTCCTGCTCCTTGGCGTCGATGAGCGCCGTTACGTCTTGGCCCGTAGCAATGAGATGCGTCGTCCGCCCATTATCGTCTCTCAAAGGGCTGACTGTCATTTGCTGATGATAAAGTCTGCCGCTTTTCGTCTGGCTGCTCAGTAAAAACCGATAATCCGCACCTGCATGAATGGCGTTCCAAAGATCCGCCTGAACCCGCTCATCAGATTGAAGAAAGGGTGCACTGTCTCCCACCACTTCTTCGCGCTTGAAACCTGTCAACGCTTCGAAAGAGGGATTCACGTATTCTATTATTCCGGACCGGTCCGTGATGATGACCGAATCGGCAGCCTGTTCGATCGCGCTCGACAGCTTGCGCATGTGCGCCTCTGCGCGCTCTCTCTGGAACTCGCCTGCAATCCACCGCGCCATCAGCTTGACGATCTCGCGCTCGGCGGGCGAGAACGTCAAGCGACGCGGCGAATTTCCCATGAAGCACAATGTACCGAAGAGATCGCCTCCGACGACGATCCGCACTCCGATGTAAGCCTCCAAGCGAGAATCTTTGTACGATGAATGATCCCGCCAGGGCGTTGCCCCTGCATGCTCAAATGCGATCGGCTCCGGAGCATCAATCGCGGTGGCGCAATAGGTGCGATTGAGTTTCAGAACACGGCCAGGGAAAAAATTTGGATTATCTGAAACGGCCTCCAGTACCGTGAACTTGTTTCCTTCGATACGGGACAGAACGCCAATCGGAAGGCCAAATTGCTCGCAGCCCAGGCGAAGAAAATCCCGCACCTTCTCTGAAAGGCTGTCGTCACGTCCTGCGCTAATGTTATGGAGCGCCGCGAGCGCGGTTGCGATCAAACGCAGCTCCACGACGGCCTCGGTTCGTTGCCTTTCCGACTGAACCCTTAGCGTGACCTCCTGCAGCACGAACATCGCGCCGCGCTTTCCACCGGGGTGGGAAAAGGCGGAAGCAATAACCTCCACGAAACATGACCGCTCCTTGCTGAGCGGAAACTCAAAGAGTTCCGGAGGCAGACGCACATTGGTCTGGTTTGCGAGAGCAAGAAGCTTGTCTATCCGTGCCCGTTCTTCCTTTGGAAAAAGTTTCTGCAGTTGCGTGTCGATCAGTCCGTCTTCCGGCAGCCAGAGGATCTGACGCGCTTGGCGGTTGATCGTGAGCATCATCCCATTCGGATCGGTGGCGACCACCCCGATCGGCTCATGATCAAAAAGTCCTTGGACATATTCAGCCGTTTCGGGCTGCAGAAGCGGTAGGACCTCGATCTGGACGTGCGCATTGGCCATCGCGGCCTCTTGGTAGCGCTGCCGCTGCTGTCTTCGCTGCGCGGCATCGGCCAAAACGTCTGCGAGTCCGTCGATGTCCGTCGTGGGCCACACGACGATCTCGTGCCCGAGGAATGGGCTGAACATGAGATCCTGGCGCAACTGCCCGCACTTCGCGGCCGTACCCAGAATGATGATGGGAAGGCGCTTGTCCAGCGTATGGATGCGCTGCGCCCAGCCAACTGGATCGCCCAACTCGGTTCCTAAAAGGACGGCGTCGAACGCTTCGGGCCTCTCCTCAACCTTTGCCGCAAGTTGGCTGCCATCAACCACGAATTCGATGCGGTGCAGTTTTGATAGGTTCTTTGAAATATGGAATGCAAAATTCCGGGGAACACTCACAAATAGCAAATTGCAGACGTCGCTCCGGGATCCGGCGCCCAGCCGGCGAACGCTGACATCTGATCCGAGATCTTTGGTGGGCAAAGTCCGACCCTCTATGTGTTAAGGGCCACCTGGAAGTTATTATTCAAAGCCATCTCTGGGCATCCTGGCCGTTCACTCAATCCGCAAGCAGGGGAACGCCCAGGAAAGACTTGCCAATCCATGTCCTTAGCAAATCAGTCGTTGGCGACATCAAATGAACGGCGCGAACATCGCGCAAGTGTCGCGATAACTTCGATCCTTCCGAATAGCCCCGGCCGCCCGTGAGTGTCATCGCTTCGTTGACAATCGTAACGGCGCTGTCGGCTACTTCCGCCTTGCTGGCCATAATCGAAATCAATGCATCGGGCTCGCCGTTGTCGAAGCTCGCCGCCGCGCCGTAGACAAGCCGTCGGGTCCTGTCCAGCATCCCCCAAAGTGTGCCGAACCGATGCTGTACGACGGGAGCCTGCGAAAGCGCGCCGGTATGCGCATGTCTGCGGCGAACGACGTGCATGCGCGCCTCGTCAAGAGCGCTGTAGGCGACGCCGAGATACGTCGCGGCCATCGCAACAAGAAAAAACGGTGTGATGACGTTGAAGATGTACCAGATCTGATCGCCTTCGCGGCCGAGAAGGTTTGATCGCGGAATGCGCACGCTTCGCAGCGTCATCGTACGAGACGAGTTCCCGCGCATTCCGACGCCGTTCCAAGGTTTGCCCCAACTCAAACCAAGGGAATTGTTCGGCACAACGACACACGAGAACTGACCGGCAGGAGCCCCCCGCTCACCCGCCACCGCCGACACGACATAGGAATCGGCGTGACTCCCATTGGTGACGAAGACTTTCTCTCCGGTGAGCGAATAAAAATCGGGCGAGACGGCGATAAGACTGGTCTGGGGCAAATAAAAATGAATGCCCGTCCCGAGCTCGCTAAGCGATAAGGTCGTGATGTGCTTTCCCTCGCAAATCGGCGTGAGGAAAGCTTCTTTTTGAGCGTCGGTGGCATTGACCGACATGACCGACGCGCCGACGCAGTGCATTCCAAAGCAGATACCCGTCGAAGCGCATTCTCGACTCAACAGCTCACAGACGCGGGCAAGCATCAACAGGCCCTGTCCTTTGCCTCCATATTGCCTCGGCACGACGAGTCCGCCGAAACCCTCTGAAAGTAGCGTCCTCAAGCCCTTTTCGGGCCACGCGGCTTCTCGATCGACGCGCCCCGCTTCGGCAGCAAGAACGTCTTTCGCTATCTCTTCAGCCTTCTTGAGGATAGCCGAGCCACCGCCCTGCCAGGGATTCATGCTATAGCACTTTCAGAGCTCTAATCCGCGCCTTTGGTGAGAGGTTGAAGACCTCTCACCGTCGTTCTGCCGGAACTGTATGTCCGCGATCAGTGATGTTCAACTAGCGAAAATGAAAGCACCTTTTCAACCGGTTCGATGCGGTTGGCACCGGCGCCTACGACGCAGGAGCCATTCTTATCGCAGCCCCATAGCGGGTAGGCATTGAAATTCAAGAGATCCGCCGGCAGTTGGTTTCGGTGGGGCATTTCACGCGGTATGATTTTGTCCGTGCTCTTTTCCGCCGCAAGCATTTGACGAATGCGTCCCAGTTCCTTGAGCAGATCCTGTGCGGACTCACCATTCCAGCTGCCGACAACTCTCCCCTGGCTCGTTTTGATTTCGTCGCTCATTGTCAAGTCTCCATTCAAAAGCGATCCGCAATCATCCGAAGAACCTTCTTCGGGATGATCCAATCCTGCCCCTGCTTCTGCTCTTGCACAGCGATCAATAGATCTGCCTTCGAGAAATTGATCCCGCGTTCTTTCGCAAGCGCACAATAGAGATTGATGAACGCATCCTTTGTCGGAGTGTCATCGAGCTTATCGACCAGGCTTGGATCTGCCAAAAGCGCTTCGCCGAACTTCTTTATTTCTTTCTCGAAATAGCGGGATTCAGCATCTCTCTGGAGTGCTTTCTCCAACATCTTGTTTTTCTCCTGATTTTACCTTGAGTGAGATGAAGTAACTTTGTTTGGAATGCGATGAGGACGGGATCACCTCCTCTTCGAAGCTGGCCTATATTTTAGCGTCGTCTCGAATGCTGCCGATACGCGTAAAAATACGTCCCCGCGTCCGAGTGGATCGTTAGCGAGGCGGACTAAGCAGCAAGGCTGGTGGCTTCGGCGACGCCAGACGCAAGCGACGCAGCACTGACATCGGCACCGAGAAGTGTTTTTTCCACCGTGATGGTCTTGATCTCGCCAACCCCGAGAAACGTCAGCCACGAGATCAAATATGCCTTCTGGTAATCGAGGTTTTCTTCGGACATCGGCGTGCCGTCGACATAGCCGAGGCCGCGCGCACAGACGATTACCGCGCGTTGCTTCTTAAGCATCCCTCCAAAGCCATTCTCGTCGAAGGTGAACGTCACGTCCTTCTGGGTCACGAGATCGACCAGCTGTTTGAGCCTATACGGAACGCCGAAATTCCACATGGGAACGGAAATGACGATTCGATCGGCCGCGCGAAAGCGTGCGCCCAACTCAACGATAGCCTTCCACGCGGCTTTTTGTTCCTCGCTCAGTGGCTGACCGGAAAGGCCGGCATATTTCGCGTCGAGCGCTGCGCCGTCGAAAGCCGGCAAATTTTCCTTCCAAACGTCGAGCAGATCGAGATCGATGGGGCCTTTCTTTTGCAGCTCGTCGATATAGGCCTGCGCGACCTGCGCCGAGGCCGACCGTTGGCCTCTGGGTGATGCTTGAATGTATAAAACCCGGATCATTTCATTCCCCAATATTCGCTTGTTTTGTCTCTTCGGTGGATCGTTTGGTGCGGCGAAACGAAAGCATATGGCGGTAGGGAGCGGGAGACCGTGCAACTACGTAACCCCGCGTATTCTGACGTGTAGTTCTCGATCTGCTCCCGATGTTATCGAGGCCGCACCTCGACGATGGAGAGGTCAATCATCCTTCAACGCGATCGGCGGTGCGTCGCGGGATCAGATGTAAATTCATGATGGGAGCTAAGTGCACGAATGGCGATTATGTTGGGACAAACGGCGCCGGATTTCACGCAGGGCAGCAGTAAAGGACAGATCGAATTTCACAAATGGCTGGGGGACTCATGGGGCATTCTCTTCAGCCACCCCAAGGATTACACGCCTGTCTGCACGACGGAACTTGCACAGGCGGCGCGGCTGATGCCGGAATGGGAAAAAAGAAACGTCAAGGTCCTGGGTCTGTCCGTCGACAGCGGTGAAAACCATGCTGGATGGGAAAAGGATATCGAGGAGACGCAAGGCCAATCCCTCAACTTTCCTGTGCTTGCCGACGAAGATAGGACGGTCAGCAAGCTCTACGACATGGTCCATCCGGACTGCGATCCGACGATCACCGTGCGGACGGTATTCATTATCGATCCGCAAAAGAAAGTTCGGCTCACGATGACGTATCCGCCGAGTGCCGGACGCAATTTCCACGAGATCCTGCGGGTGATCGACAGTCTCCAAACCTCTGACAAATTTCATGTCGCAACCCCCGTCAATTGGGAGAAGGGTCAGCCGGCGATTATTCCGCCGAGCATCCCGAACGAAAAAGCAAAAACTATTTTTCCGCAAGGTTGGAAGGAGC
>CAYYDL010000124.1:0-3657 GCA_964470545.1 uncultured Hyphomicrobium sp.
AACGAATTCGACGAACTTTTCCTCGCACACAAATTCGCATCGGCCCCTGGTTCAGCCAAGTTTCGTCATGACGCGGCCAAGATTCGACAGCCATATGTCGTTAACGACAGCGTCGCTGGGGGGCGACAGTCAAGATCTCCCAGCACCTCTTTAGCCGGTTTCAGTCCCTGGTGTTGCGCCAGGTTCATGGCGGCGAGGTGTGATGGATCACCTGCCGCCCGATGGATACACCATCGGGCTCACGCAGCGGCCGCGCTGCGTCAGAGCCCCTTCAAATCCGAAGATGCCGTGCAAGCGGCAATATTCGGAAACGGGCGGCAGAGGTCCCCGCTCCTCTGCCGCCCGCGTTAGTTCCGGCCATGCGCCCGCAGGGCAAAAGGCTGGATATGACGTGGACCGCCCGCGCTGCCGCACGTAAACCCTCCCCAAGAGCGCGTCAGCGCGGGTTGGTTCCGCCTTTCCCTGTTTTCCCGATTTTTCGCCAACGAACGATAGCATCCGATCGCGGCAGCGGAGACGGCCATCCATGACGAGCGATCAGGAATACAAACAAAAAAACGCGGCAGCCGGCAAGGCCACCGCGCTTCGGATGCTTAAACGAGCAAACCGCTCGCGATCAGTTCTTGGCTTTGTCCACAAGCTTGTTCTTGCCGATCCACGGCATCATCGCGCGGAGTTTAGAGCCAATTTCTTCGATCTGGTGCGCATCGTTCAAGCGCCGCGTCGCCTTGAAATTCGGCTGCCCGGCCTTGCACTCGAGCATCCAGTCGCGCACGAACCGGCCCGTCTGAATATCTTCCAGCACGCGCTTCATCTCAGCCTTCGTTTCCGGCGTAATGATCCGCGGACCCGTTTTGTATTCGCCGTACTCGGCCGTGTTCGAGATCGAATAGTTCATGTTGGCGATGCCGCCCTCGTAGATGAGGTCGACGATCAGCTTCACCTCGTGCAGGCATTCGAAATACGCCATCTCCGGCGCATAGCCTGCTTCGACCAGCGTCTCGAACCCCGCGCGGATCATCTCGACGAGGCCGCCGCAAAGCACGGCCTGCTCGCCGAAAAGATCAGTCTCGACCTCTTCCTTGAAGGTGGTCTCGATGACGCCCGCGCGCCCGCCGCCGATCGCGGAGGCATATGACAGGAAAAGATCATGCGCGTTGCCGCTCTTGTCCTGAGCGATCGCGATCAGGCACGGCACGCCGCCGCCCCGCTGATATTCGCTGCGCACCGTATGGCCGGGGCCTTTCGGCGCGACCATGCCGACGTCGAGATCGTCACGCGGCTCGATCAGGTTGAAATGCACGTTAAGGCCGTGTGCGAACAGAAGCGCGGCGCCCTTCTTCATGTTGGGTTCGAGGTGCTCTTTATAGATGTCCGCCTGCAACTCGTCGGGCGTCAGCATCATGATGACGTCGGCCCACTTCGCGGCATCCGCGACCTCCATGACTTTTAATCCCGCCTGCTCGGCCTTCTTCACCGAAGCCGATCCCTTGCGCAGCGCGATGACAATGTCTTTGACGCCAGAATCCTTGAGGTTCAGCGCATGCGCATGGCCTTGGCTGCCATAGCCGACAATGGCGACCTTCTTGGATTTGATGAGATTGATGTCGGCATCACGATCGTAATAGACGCGCATGGGCGGCCTCTCGGGTTCCCCGGTCGAAATCGTTCGTCGGGCTGGGTTGAAAGCAATGGCGGCCCGGAGGATGTGTGAACCGGGTGCCCTGAAATCTGGGCGGAACCTATAGAGATCGGACTGAGGATTCAACGGCCCACGGTTGCTACCGGCAGGCCAAAACCCGGATATTTCATCGCAGCCTCACGCCATGCTGCATAGCGGCATCAATGCAATTTCATTGATGCGTTAACGCATCGCTTCCTTCTCCCTCGGGGAGAAGCGTCCCAAAGGAGCGCGTGAAGGGGTCCAATCGCGCGCGCCGCAAGTCCCTCACCTGCCCTACGGGCATCCTCTCCCGTTCCGGGAGAGGAAAAAGTTACGACGTACATAAAAGCGCGCGCCACGCCTTCACGTCATCTCCTTCACGATGGGCCAGAGCGACGCGACCAGCGCGATCGCCATTGCGCCATTGAAAATGCGCATCGCCTTCGGGTCGCGCAAAAAGGGCCTGAGTGACGTGCCGAACAAAGCCCAGCTCGACGCCGATATCGACGAAACGATAAGAAAAACCGCCGAAAGCACCGCGACATCGCCCCACGGATTGTCCGGCGAGACATAATTCGCCGCGACGCTCAAGCAGACCATCCAACACTTCGGATTGACCCATTGAAAGAGTGCGGCCTCGATGAACGTCATCGGCCGCGCTTCGTCACCAACAATAGGATCGGTCGCACCAGCCGTGCCGATCCGCCATGCGAGCCACAGAAGATACGCGATGCTGATCATGCGCAGGCCCGTGTAGAGGGGCGGAAACAGCGAAAACACGCGCCCAATTCCCAGCCCCACCGCAAGCATCATGATCGTGAAGCCGATCACCACACCGAGAATATGCCCACGCGTCCGGCCGAAACCGAAATTCACGCCCGACGCCAGCAGCATAGTGTTGTTGGGTCCGGGCGTCATCGCCGTCACGAACGCAAACGTGACGAGCGATAGGATGAGATTCTGAGACATCTGTCGTCAGCCGCGCGGCACGCCGCCTGCTCCGAATTGGAATTCAAATGGTGAAGCGCAGAATGAAAAGGATCAAGCGCCTGCGCCGCGTGCGATCGCCGCGATGCCGGTGCGCGAAACCTCGACAAGCCCAAGCTCCGACATCAGCTGAATGAATGTCTCGATCTTCGAAGGCTTGCCCGTCACCTCGAATACGAAATGTTCGGTCGAGGTATCGACGACCTTTGACCGGAAGATCTCGGCGAGCCGTAACGCTTCGATGCGTTTTTCGCCTTTGCCCGAGACTTTCACCAACGCGAGCTCGCGCTCGATCGAGCGGCCTTCTTCCGTCAGATCGCGGACGCGATGCACCGGCACGAGACGCTCGAGTTGCGTCTTGATCTGCTGAATGACGGCCGGCGTGCCACTGGTGAGAATGGTGATGCGCGAGAGATGCCGCTCATGCTCCACCTCGGTCACCGTCAGCGAGTCGATATTATATCCACGCCCAGCAAAAAGCCCGATGACGCGCGCGAGAACGCCCGGTTCGTTGTCGACGACGACCGATAGCGTTCGCGATACGATCTCCTGCGAACGCGAAGGGCTCGGATAGTGCGACTGCTTCAAGGATTCGGACATCGTCGGTCTCTTGTGGCTCAAACAAAACTTTCAACGAGGGTGTGGCCGGTCGCGTAGTCGGGAATGCTCCACGGTTCGGCAAGGGCAGCATCGCGCCACGCGACGAACGCGGGATGCGAAAGAACAGCATCCATATAGACGCGCGTCGCTTCCCGGACAGGAATTTGGTACGTATCGAAGCGCGTGACGACGGGCGCATACATCGCGTCGGCGGCCGAGAATGCACCATAAAGAAACGGCTGGCCGCCCGCAAACCGGTTGCGCGCCTCCGACCAGATGTCCTCAACCCGGTCGATGGAGGCGCGGAGCGCTTCTGTCAGCGGAGGTGTTGCGAAGCGCGCGCCCAAGTGCATTGGGCAGCCCGCGCGGAGGGCCTGAAACCCCGAATGCATCTCATGCGCAATGGA
>CAYYDL010000125.1:0-2099 GCA_964470545.1 uncultured Hyphomicrobium sp.
ATAACCGGGAAGCGCGAAGCGCGCGAGGCCGGACGAGATATTGACGATACGTCCGCCGTTTTCGATCATCGGCAGAAGCTTCTGCGTCAGGAAGAAGACGCCCTTGAGGTGGACGTTATAGAGGCGGTCGAAGTCGTCCTCCTTCATGTCGGTGATCGAGCCCGGCGCCGAGATACCAGCGTTGTTGACGAGATAATCGAACGTCTCGCGCCCCCACGTCTCTTTGAGCGCGCGTTTCACTTCGGCGGCGAACGCATCGAATGTCTTGGTGTTGCTGGTGTCGAGTTGAAGCGCGACGGCCTTCCGGCCCAAGCCCTGAATTTCAGCGACGGCCGCCTCCGCCTCTGCGCGATTTGAATGATAGGTGATGATCGCGTCGATGCCATGCTTCGCGACGCTGAGCGCCGTGTTGCGACCGAGGCCGCGGCTGCCGCCCGTGATGATTGCGATTTTAGCCTTTGAATTATCTTGTTTTTCCTGTGCCATGATGTGCTCCCGGGGATGAATTTCGGTGCGGTTGATCTAAGCGCGTCATGCTTTCGGGTGAATGCCGGAACTTTCGAATTTCTTGCCTAATCCTCCAAAGCCGATTGGATGCATGCGCCGCATGACCTATTATCAGGAGCACTCATCCCCGACCTCGGAGTTGCATCATGCAGATGGCCCTGATCGACGCGCTCAACGCCTACGCGGCTGCCAACGGCGGGGGCGAAGGCGTTTTCGAGACGCCACTCGGTGGCTTCGGCTTCATGCGCACGAGCCGCGAAACACTTCCGAGCCACATCGTCTACAAGCCCGCGCTCTGCATTGTCGCGCAGGGCGAGAAGCAGGTGATGTTCGGGGACGCGCCGCTGACTTATGGCGAGGGGCAGGCGCTGATCGTCAACGTCGAGATTCCGGCCATTGGCCGCGTGACGAAGGCGAGCCGGGAGAGGCCGTTCGTCGGGATGGTTCTCGAACTCGACACCGCCATCATGCGCGACGTGATCGAAGAACTCGATGCGCCGCCGGTGCCCAACGACGATATCGGGCCCGGGGCGTTTGTCGCGGATTTCGAAGGACCGCTTGCTGATTGCGTCGTGCGTCTCGTCGGTCTGTTGAAGACGCCGAAGGCGATCCCCGTGTTGCAACCGGCGATCATGCGCGAGATCTCATTCTGGCTGCTCACGGGCCCGCATGGCGGCGAGATTGCAAAACTCGTCCTTCCAACCAGCCGCACGCGGCGGCTGTCCGAAGCCATTCAAGTCCTACGCAACAGTTTCACCGAGCCCGTACGTATCGAGGACCTCGCGGCTGTCGCCCACATGAGTCCGTCATCGTTCCACCAGCATTTCAAGACCCTGACCTCGATGACCCCGTTGCAATACCAGAAGCAATTGCGGCTGCTGCGCGCGCGCCAATTGATGAGCGACGGCAAGATCAATGTGTCGGATGCGGCCTATCAGGTCGGCTATGAAAGCGCATCGCAATTCAGCCGGGAATATGCGCGCATGTTCGGAACGCCGCCGAAACGCGACGCCATCGACCTCAGGACATCGCCGCTGGAGCGCGCGTTATGACCGATCAAGATAGCCCCGGCGAAATCGCGGAAGCGACGGAGAGCCCAGCTTCAAGCACACCGCGGGAGATCACGACCTCGTGCGCCATTGTCGGCGCGGGACCGGCCGGACTGATGCTGGGGCTGATGCTGGCGCGGGCGGGCGTCGACGTGACGGTGATCGAGAAGCACAGCGATTTTCTCCGCGATTTTCGCGGCGACACGATCCATCCGTCGACGCTGCAGGTGATGCACGAGCTTGGACTTGCCGACGATCTCCTGAAGCTGCCGCACACGAAAGCGCATACATTGCATGCCGAGGTCGGCGGGAAAGATGTCACCATCGCGGACTTTTCCTGGCTGCCGACGACGAACCGTTTCATCGCCTTTATGCCGCAATGGGATTTTCTGAGTTTCCTGGAACGGGAAGCGCGACGCTATCCGAACTTCCGGCTGCTCATGCGGACGGACGTGACGGATCTCATCATCGAGAACGGAAATGTTGCAGGCGTTCGCGCAGTGTCGCACGAGGGGGCCGTTATGATCCGCTCCTCTCTCGTCG
>CAYYDL010000126.1:0-9106 GCA_964470545.1 uncultured Hyphomicrobium sp.
TCCTTGATCGTGTAGAGCGCGAGCGGCATCCAGGCCAAGGGCGAAATCGGCTTCAGGATCTGAATGAAAGGATCCAGCGCCCGGTGAATGAGCGGCGACATACCGATCACGAATCCCAGGGGAATCGCAACGATTGCCGCAAGAAAATAGCCGAGCAGCACGCGCCCGAGCGAGTAGCCGAGCTGAATGCCGATGCCTTGATCGTTGGGCCCGTGAACGTAGAACGGATTTTTGATTTGACCCCAGAGCGTCGAGGCAAAGTCGGCAGGCGTCGGAAATCCGGTCTTCTGCCCTTCGGTGGCGGCGCCGGAAACAAGAGCAGCATATTCCGGGTCGACCGTGGTCGCGACGCTGGCGCTCGGCACTGTCGCGAGCTGCCAGACGCCGACCAGCAGGACGAGGATGACGAGCGATAGGCACGCCGCGCGCACGCCAAGCGGAACCTTTGGCAGGCCTCCGCGCTCTTTGCGCCGGAAGGATGCGGCAGAGTCAGCGATGTCTGTCGTGGCCATCTTCAAAGTCTCCGTGAGAGTTCCAGCGCAGCATTAGCAGGAGATTGCGTGTCTTCGATGAGAGGCAACATCATGCGGCGAGTTTGGCGACGCGTTCGCTTCCGACCCATTGCTCCATGAGCAGCGCGTCTGCATCGTCGCGCAGGATGCGCCACTCCCCATAGGCTGAGATCCAGCCTTCGAGCACGATCGGTGTCGATCGTGTCTTCAGACGAACGGTCGGTGTTTTGTGAACGTAACCGTCGTGTTCGTGTCCGAGGATTGCTTTGGCAATTGCCTCGGCTTGGCCCCGGATCGGTTCGATATAGCGGCATGGCGCGCCGCCGATCGTCACGCAGTCTCCGAGCGCGTAGACGTGCGCTGCGCTCGTTCTCATCGTTTTCGGATCGACGATGATGCCGCGATCGAACGCAATGCCGCCGCTGCGCGATAGCCGCTGTTCCGTTGCGAGACCCGTCGCAGCGATGACATGGTCGGCCCCAGTCGTGTCGCCCTTCATGGTCGCAACGCAGAGTTTACCGTGCGTACTTCGCGCGACGCGTTTTACGGTCTGGTCGCCTAGGAACGTTACTCCGACGCTCTTAAGCCCAGCGGCAAGCCGCGAAGCAGCAGGAACCGGCAAAAGGGGCCGCATCGGCAGGCTATCCGGTGCGATGAGCGTGACGTGATGGCCCGCACGCGCAAGATCTTCAGCCAATTCGCATCCGACCATTCCAGCGCCGACGATGACGACGCGCTGAGGGCCGGTCGAGAGCGCGCGATAAAGTCCGCTCCAGGCGGTAAGATCGTTGATGCGCCAAACGAGTTCCGGCGGCAAACAATCGGGCGCCGTTGAGCGCGCGCCTTGCGCGAGGATAAGATCGGTAAACCGTAGCGTGCCGCGCGTTGTCCGCAGCATTCCGAGATTTGGCGACAGGCCGACAGCATACGTCTGCGGCAGCAACTGAACACCAAGGCGCGCCGCCGCCTCGGTGCCGGTTTCCCGCGTCAGGCTTTCAGGCGTCGCACCACGCGTCAATGCGATTGAAAGCTCAGGCTTATAGTAGACATCGCCGCTGCAACCGGTAACGACGGTAATCGGAAGCGTGCCGTCGTGGGCGCGAATGGCCTCAGCCGCTGCCCATCCGGCAGCACCCGCGCCGACGATGACGACGCCCGTTTCGCGCGATCGCACTGCCGTCGATACGCGCATGTCCGTGATTGCACGCGGCACGTATGGATCGAAATCGACTTTAGTGACGTTACAGATCGGGCATTCCCAATCATCCGGAATGTCCTCGAAGCGCGTGCCCGGCGGAAGCCCGCTGTCGATGTCACCCTCGGCTTCGTCGTAAATCAATCCGCAGACGCGACAGATGAAACGCTTCCACGGTCCGCGGCCGTCTGTTGGTTCGATCAATCGTGTTTCGGTGCTCATGGTTGCGCTTCCGTTGGCTGCACGTCTTTCGACAGGCGTTCCATCTCGCGCCTTAGATGCTTGATCGCCGGTGTGACGATAGCAACGAAATGCGCTTCCCGGATGCGGCGCTGCGGCGCGGCCGACATCAGGTAGCCACGCGCACCCTGATGCATCAGCGCCGACTGCGTCGCTCGCAACGCCAGCTCTGCCGCCTGTGCACGGACATCGATAACGTCGAGCAGAAAGTCTTTCGATCGTTCGAATGGTGTTTCGATGAGCTTCTTGGCGCGGGACGAAAGCTCCTGGAACTCCGCTACGATGTCGGCCGGACGATCGGCAAGATACTGATTGACTTGACCAAGCACGCCTTCGACGACCAGCATCGACTCGACTGCGCCGTCGATGATGCCAAGGGCCATTCCGTACTGCAGAAGAATGAACGCCCCTTGGATCCGACCGATGAACGGCCGGGCCGGATCGGCGATCAAATCGGAATCGTCGATAAAGACGTCGGTCAGCCGCACGCTCCACGTGCTCGTACCTTCCATTCCGGAGAAGGCCGGGCACTGTCGCAGCTCGACGGGCTCGTCGCAGCGGAGCACGAACATGATCTCGTGCGATGGCGCTCCAAAACCATCGAAGACTTGCGCGATCGCGCCGAAATACTGCCCGCGCCCGATATGGCTGACCCACGGCAGCGTACCGGAAACGCGATATCCGCCAGGAGCACGTACGGCCTTCAGCGCCATCGGTTCGATTCCGGCGAAGGCCTTCATGGGGTTCGACAGCCCGGTGCCGCCGAAGGTCTCGCCAATCGCGTGAGCGGGAAGCATGCGGTCAGCCAGCGATCGGTTCGGCGATTGGTCGAGATAGAGACCGAAGACGTCGTGACACCACGTCAAAAAGCCGGTCGAGCCGCACGATTTGCTGACGGCTTGCATCGCCTCGATGGCGACGCCGAAGCGCTCGCCGTCGCTTTTGAGATGCGCCGATAAGGCTCCGGCCTCACCCAAGGCGCGCATGATGTCGAGAGGATAGTGTCCTTTGTCGATGGCGTGGGCCTGGTCGCGCAAAGGGCCTTCGGCAATCGTGCGCGTGCGCGACAGAATCTCCTCGTCCGGTCGGGCACTGACCGGCGGAGCCGCATCGCCTCTCGGCGCGTCCTTTTTAAACGCGAGGACAGTCTGCATGAATAGAACTCCCGCTGAGGAAATGGAGAAGAGACCGGGGGGCCAGTCTCTTCATCGGCATCAGTCGGCGACTGCGATCTTGAACGGGATAGGGTTGCGCATCGTGTTGGCGACTGGCGAGAAGTAGTTCGCGTGACGCACGATTTCCGCGAGTTCCTCGCGGCTGGCATCACCTTCGACGTCGACCGTGACGCGGATTTCCTGGAAGCCCATCTGCGACGGTTCGCGCTCGGCGCCGCCTGCACCCCATGCGGCGGGATTGCCGATGTCGCCTTCGAGTTTCAGTTCAAGCTTCGACAGGCGTACGTTCTTCCAGGTCGCGACGGCCGTGATGCCGACGGCAAGGCAGCCGCCAAGCGCCGAGAGCACGATCTCGCCGGGAGCCGGAGCAGTGTTCTGGCCGAAGAGATGCAGCGGCTCGTCGACGACGACCGGCGTGTGATCGCCGACGTAGCTGAGCGTGCGGTATTGGCCTTCGCACACCGTCTTGACGACGTTGGTGCCGCGGGAGCCGGGGTTGTTGCGGCCCTTTTCGGCGAATGCCATCAGGCCGTCGCGGTCGATCGGTCGAAGATAGGTTTCGATAGTCTTGGTCTGGGCAGAGGCGGTCATGCTGTTTCCTCGGTTCGCATCGAATGACGGTCTTTCCGTCGCCTTCGAGGGGATATCCGCAAGCCGCGTGCCAAGACCGGGAACAATCGTAAACAACTTTAAATTCATAAACATATTCAATTTGTTAGTTTGACTATGGCGTCGTGCTGGGCGCATTTCAAATGCGCTCCCGTCGCCAACAATTTGTCGACAATGTCGACGGTCTTTTGCTCGGCAGATTGGGGTGCTGGGGAGTGCTTTGACGACCGCCGCAGCCATGCCGAAGGCACCGACAAAATGTCGACGAAAGTCGACAAGAAGCGGGGTCCGCCAGCCCGGTCACAGCGTCCCGCTCACGTAGTCTATTGGTTTCTATAGCCTATTTTAAAGTTCCAGGCCTTGGCACAGCTGTTGCGAAGCGCCGAGCCGTGCAACAACTGGGTGCGATATGGATAAAGACAAAGTGCTAGGCGGTCGAAGCGGATGTTCGTGCGGGGGGCACGACGATCAAGCGGCGCATGACATTGCGACATTGGGCAAAGCCGGCGCCCTTGAGCGAACGACTGAGCGCGCACTTTTCAGAGCCGTATTTCCCAATCCGCTGGAGCGGCGCAACTTCCTGAAGGCCGTCGGCGCGGCGACGGCAGCTGCCGCACTCAATCATCTCTTTCCGGTCAAGGCCGCGGCCGAAGCGCTGGAAGAAGCCGGCAAGCCGGAAAAGACCGACCTCAAGATCGGGTTTCTTCCGATCACCTGCGCAACGCCGATCATCATGGCGGCGCCGATGGGCTATTACACCAAGCAGAAGCTCAACGTGCAGCTCATGAAGACGCCGGGCTGGGCTATCGTCCGCGACAAGACGATCAACGGCGAATATGACGCTGCTCATATGCTGGCGCCGATGCCGCTCGCGATCTCACTGGGACTCGGATCGACGAAAGCGCCGTTCGTTTCGCCCGCAATCGAGAACATCAACGGTCAGGCCATTTGTCTGGCCAACAAGCACAAGAACAATCGCGATCCGAAGAACTGGAAAGGCTTCAAGTTCGCGATACCCTACGATTTCTCGAATCATAATTATCTGCTGCGCTACTATCTGGCGGAGCACGGCATCGATCCCGATACCGACGTGCAGCTTCGCTTGGTGCCGCCGCCCGAGATGGTTGCCAACCTGCGCGCCAACAACATCGACGGCTTCCTGGCGCCCGACAACCTCGTCCAGCGCGCCGTATACGACGGCGTCGGCTTCATCCACATTCTCTCCAAAGAGATCTGGGATGGTCACCCGTGCTGCAGCTTCTCGCTGTCGCGCAGGATGATTGCCGAGACGCCGAACACGTCTGCGGCGCTCCTGCGCGCCGTCATGGAGGCGACGGCGTATGCGCAGAAGGCGGAAAATCGCAAGGAGATTGCCGCCGCCATCGCACCACCGAACTATTTAAATCAGCCGCTGACTGTGGTCGAGCAGGTATTGACTGGGACTTACGCTGACGGTCTAGGCGGCGTTAAAAAGGACCCCGCTCGCATCGCATTCGATCCATTCCCTTACGAGAGCTTCGCCGTCTGGACCCTGACTCAGATGAAGCGTTGGGGCGAGATCCACGGCGACGTTGACTACCAATCGGTTGCGCGCGAAGTCTATCTTGTCACGGATGCGGCAAAGGCGATGGAACAAGCCGGGTTGACGCCGCCACAAACGACGACAAAGACTTTCAGCGTGATGGGCAAGCTGTTCGATCCCACCAAGCCGGACGAATATCTGAAGTCCTTTGCAATTAGTCGCGCCGGGTGAAACGCCCGATCCGCGATCTTTCGGCACTGGACGCCCGCGCCGCATCGGCGGCGAGGGCGATTTTGCGCTATGAAAGGTCCAGCGATGCGATTGAAGGCGAGATGACGGCGAGCGATAAGAAACCACAACGCGAGACCAGCAGTTTCTGGCGCGGCCAGGAACTGTACCTGATTCAGGAAGTTGCGAACCTGATTGGGAAGGGTCTCTACTTTGATCAGGTTGCGCGCGGCGTGCTGCACCTGCTGTCAGAGATGCTTGGCCTGAATCGTGGCCGCATCGTGCTGAAGTCGCCTGACGAAGACATCTATCGTATCGCTTATTACTATGGCTTGACGTCCGCGGAAGCCGCGCGCGGTCGATATGCGATCGGCGAAGGCGTTACTGGCTACGTCATACAAACCGGCCAACTTATTATCGTCCAGGACATCGATAAGGATCCGAGCTTTCTTGGCCGCGCGGTCGAACGCAGCAAGTTGCCGGAAGGCATTGTCTCGTTCTTCGCCTGCCCAATCCGCGTCGAGAACCGGACCGTCGGCGCGCTGGCTTGCCATCGAATTCGCCATAGGGATCGTCCTCTGCAAGACGATGTCCGCATTCTCAAAATTCTATCTGCGATCCTCGGTCAATTTTTAACGCTCAACGACCGCATTGATCGGCGGATGCGGGCCATCGAGGCGCGCGATGCGGCGTCGGCACTGGCCGGCGACAAGGCAACGCGCTACGGCATTGTCGGACGCTCGCCGGCACTCCTGCGGGCGATCTCGCAGATCGAGCAGGTCGCCGACGCCACTGCAAGCGTTTTGCTGCTTGGCGAGTCGGGAACCGGCAAGGAACTATTCGCGCACGCGCTGCACATTGCCGGGCCGCGAAAAGACAAGCCGTTTATCAAAGTAAATTGCGCCGCCATTCCTGAAACGCTGTTTGAATCGGAGCTTTTCGGGCACGAGCGCGGCGCCTTTACCGGCGCGAGCGAGGCTCGCATGGGCTGGTTCGAGCAAGCCAATGGCGGCACAATCTTTCTCGATGAGATCGGCGAGATGCCGCTGCTCATGCAGACCAAGTTGCTGCGAACGCTGCAAGAGGGGACGGTTGTCCGCTTGGGCGGCAAGCGGGAGATCAAGGTCAACATGCGCGTGGTGGCGGCCACCAATCGCGATCTTGCGGGAGCGGTTGAGAGCGGCGACTTTCGCGAGGACCTCTATTACCGTCTTAACGTCATCCCTATTCTTCTGCCGTCGCTCGCGCAGCGCCAGGGCGATATTCCTGACCTCGTCCGTCACTTTTTGAGCCGTGCGAATGTTGCGAACAAAAGGGAAGTCGCGTTGACGGCTGACGCGATGCATTATCTGGTCGAGCAGCCGTGGCCGGGGAATGTGCGGCAGCTTTCAAACTTCATCGAACGTATGGTTCTTCTTGCGAGTGCTCCGGTCCTGGGTCGTGTCGAAGTGTCCGCTCTTCTAACCGATCGAGTCTTCGATATCAGTCCGCCGCGTGAGCATCATCAGACGCGGCAACCGGCCTCCTCGGCGATGCCCGTTCGTCCCTATCTTCCGGCTGCATCGCACGGACCCGACGACTTGAAACGAGCGCTTGAATTCGCTGGTGGCAACAAATCGCGAGCTGCTCAGCGGCTTGGTTTGACGGAGCGGCAGTTCTCGTACCGGCTTCGCAAGTTCAAGGCCGAAGGCACGAAATTCTAAGTCGACAAACTTTGACATTGTCGACACTTTGTCTTGCGGACAATGCCGGCCATCGCGAAAAGCCCACTGATTAGCGCCTGAAGTCAAGCATTACGAGCTGCCGCCGCTTCGGCCGAAATTGGCATATCAATTGCAGCTTCCCTCTATCAGGCGACGGATGAACCGGGGGTACAGCATGAACGCCATCACAGAGATCACCGCTCTCGACTGCCGAGAGACGGTTGATCGCTCGCTGCCCCACGGCAAAGAGCGGATAGGCGACACTGCCGCCGGACACAAATCCAAACATGGAATCTGGATGCGGAGTCGTTCATTGAAACGAGCTATCGAACTTCTTTCTATTGCCGTTATCGCCGGAGCGTGTATGGGCGCGGCTAGCGCCGCCCAGGCGGCGGATCTCGGGGGAGATTGCTGCGCGGACCTGGAAGAACGTGTTGCCGAGCTTGAAGCAACGACGGCGCGCAAGGGAGACCGCAAGGTCTCGCTGACGATCTCAGGTTACGTGGCTCAGGAGTTGACCTGGTGGGATGACGGTGCAGAGAGCAATGCCTACCTTCACGGCCTCGGCCCGACGCAGGCAACGCATGTGATCTTCAATGGCAACGTTCAAATCATGCCGGGGTGGATGGCGGGCTATCTGCTGCGCATCCAGAACCTCGCCGACAATCCGTTCGGACGCAATGCTTCGACCGGCGAGGCGATGAACCAGAACTCGGCCGACTTCAACCAAGGCCTAAACGTCCAGATGTCGTTCTGGTATTTGAAGAGCGACCAGCTTGGCAGCGTAAGTGTCGGCCGTCAGGCGAACGCCTCGAAAAGCGCTGCGATGTTCACGGATCAATCCGGCACGCAGATCATCGACAACTACACGTTCTTCGACGGCTTTCCGCAATTCAAGCTGCGCCAGAAGGGTGGCGGCTATGCTCCAGGCAACATGACGTGGGGACAGTTGTCTTATTGTTATTCGCAGGATGCGCCGATCGGCGGCGACTGCGACGGCATCGTGATGAATGCGGTGCGCTATGATTCACCCGTGTTCGGCGGCTTCTCGGTCTCGGCCAGTTGGGGCGAAGACGACGACTGGGAACTCGCGGCACGCTACGCCGGCAAGTGGAACGACTTCAAGATCAACATCGGCGTCGGCTACTCTGAGAACTCCGACGAGCGCATCAGCGGCACGGTCGTGCTGACCTCCAAAGACTCGCAATACTTCCAGGCGGGCGGCTACATCGAGCACATGCCGACGGGTCTGTTCTTCCATGGCGCATATGGCCGTGAGGACAACAACGATGCGAAGCTTGTGAACGGCGCGACCGCACCCGACAGCCATCACTGGTACATCAAGTCGGGTATTCGCCGGAACTGGACGCCGCTGGGTGCGACGATCGTCTATGGCGATTATGCCGAATACGATGACCAGCTTGGACCGGCTGCGCTGGCGCTTGGCGCCACGGGGAGTTCGTTCCAGCGTTACGGCGGTGGCATAGCCCAGGAGATCGACGCAGCAGCGATGACGGTCTACGTCAAATATCAGCACTACGATGCGGATGTGTCGGGCGTGTCCAGTCTATCCGACCTCGAAGGCCTCGACCTCGTCAGCTTTGGTGGACTGATCAATTTTTGAGGCCTGAAATTTGGATCGGCGATGGCTGAGGACTTCTCCATGCAATCTGATGCGACGACGTTTTCGCAGCCGGCGGCAAGTTCAGGGCAGTTGTCATTGCTCCGAATGTTCGGTTTGGCTTTAAAGGCCGCCGTGGCGCCGGTTGCCGCAATGCTGAAGGGTTCGGCAGCGAAGATCGGCTCGACAATAAAAGGCGACAAGCCGCGCGGTTGCGTTACGCTGGTCGGCGCGGGGCCTGGTGATCCCGAGCTTCTGACGATCAAGGCGTTGCGCGCCATAGAAGCAGCGGATGTCATTC
>CAYYDL010000127.1:0-2492 GCA_964470545.1 uncultured Hyphomicrobium sp.
CTGAAAGCATCTCTCGACGGTCTCTTCGCCAATGGCCGGTCCTTCAACGTGATATTGAAGACCAGGACCGGCGGGACGCTCGAAGGCGAAGGCCGCGCCGCCGGAGGACGTGCCGTCCTGCGCTTCAAGGATGTATCGACCTATAAAGCAGAAATCGCACGCATCGACGAACAACACGCCGCCCTCGCGCGAGATATCAAATCAAGCCGCGCGCTTCTCGATACTTTGCCGATGCCCGTTTGGCTGTGCGATCCCACGGGCCGCCTCATCTGGGTCAACACCGCCTACGTCAAGGCCGTGGAGGCCGACAGCGAACTGGAGGTGCTCGAACGCCAGATCGAACTGCTCGAAACGCGCCAGCGCAAGCATGTTGCAAAGGCGATAGCGGCCGGGGAAAGCTACAAGGCCCGTGTCCACCTCATCGTGGGGGGACAGCGCAAACCGCATGACATCGTGATCCTGCCCGTCGAAGGCATGACGGCCGGCGCCGCCATCGACGTGACCGAGATTGAAACCGCCCAAGGTGAACTCGATCGCCAGATTGCAGCCTACGACCGTACACTCGACCGGGTCGAGACCGCCGTCGCTCTCTTCGACCGCGACCAGAGGCTTGTCTTTTATAACGCGGCATTTACGAACCTTTGGTCGCTCGACCCCGAGTGGCTGGCAGCCCGCCCGAGCGCCAGCGATTTTCTGGATCGCCTGCGCGAAATCGGAATTCTTCCGCCCGTCGTCAGCCATCGCGATTGGAAGGCACAGGTGCTCGCCAGCTCCCGCACCGGAACACCGCTTGAAGACACTTGGTCTTTGACAGACGGGCGCATCATCAACGTCGTTGCCGAGCAACGGCCCGATGGCGGCGTCACCTATCTCTTCGCCGATGAAACGGATCGCATTGCTCTCGAAAGCCGCTACAACGCCCTCATCGACGTGCAGACGGAAACGCTCGACAGCCTCAAGGAAGGCGTTGCCGTGTTCGGCACTGATGGGCGTCTCAAGCTCGTCAATCGCGCGTTCTGCGAAATCTGGCAGATCCCCCGCAATAAGCTTGGCGGCGGGCCGCATATTGGCGAAATCATCGCCGCCGTCGAGACGCTCTTTCCAGATGCCGGCACATGGATGCGTATCGGTCGCGCGGCAACCGCGTTCCAGGACGAGCGCGAGACATTCTCAGGCCAGATGGATCGCACGGATCATCTTGTCATCGATTATGCCCTGATGCCGCTGCCTGATGGGGCGACGCTGCTTACGTTCGCCGATGTCACCAACGCCAAGCTCGCCGAGCGTGCTCTTGTCGAGCGCAACGAAGCCCTCGTCGCGGCCGACAGGCTAAAATCGAACTTCATCAGCCATATTTCGTATGAGTTGAGAACGCCGCTTCAGACGATCATCGGTTTTTCCGAGTTGCTGACGAGCCCTGCGTTGGGTGCACTCAACGACAAGCAGCGCGAATATCTCGCCGACATCATGTTCTCGTCCAAAACGCTTTTGGCGATCATTAACGACATCCTAGACCTGACGAGCATCGAAGCCGGTGGACTCGAACTGAAGCTCGCCCCAGCCGGCGTCCGCGCCATCATCGACGCGGCGATCCTCGGCATCCGCGAACGTGCCGTTCGCTCCCGCCTCACGATCGATATCGCCGTCGCCGATGACGTAAACGAAATCTTGGTCGATGAAGCGCGCATGCGCCAGGTGCTTTACAATCTCCTGTCGAATGCGGTCGGCTTCTCGAAGGTCAACGGCACCGTGCACCTCGCCTGCTGGCGCGAAAACGGAACCGTCAATTTCCGGATCGACGATGAAGGGATTGGCATCCCAAAAGATCAGATCGGGCGCGTCTTCCAGCGCTTTGAAAGCCGCAGCCGCGGCTCCGACCACCGGGGCGCCGGTCTTGGCCTTTCTATCGCCAAAAGCCTCGTGGAGCTTCACGGCGGCACTATCGAGATTACCTCGGAAGAGGGTCGTGGAACGCGCGTTATCGTCCGCATCCCTGAGAAGCCGGTCGCTCAGAGAGGCGGCGGTCCGGGCAGCAGCACGGACCGGCTGGCGGGCGGCTCACGCGCGGCGTAAATACGGGCGCGATGACAGATTCGGCTTATTTGTTCTCTGATCTGACGGAAGGCGATGTTGCGCGGCTGGCGCAGGAGATGGCTTTCCTCGTACAGGCCGGCGACACCGTAGCGCTCGAAGGTGACCTCGGCGCCGGCAAATCGACATTCGCGCGTGCGCTTATTCGTGCGATCTCGGGTAATCCCGACCTTGAGATTCCAAGCCCGACGTTCACGCTGGTCCAATCGTACGAAACATCGCGCTTCGAGATTGCCCACTTCGACCTTTACCGCCTGTCCAACCCGGCGGAGATCGATGAACTCGGCCTCGATGCAGCCCTTGCCAATGGCATCGCAATCATCGAATGGCCTTCACGTGGCAACGGGCGCATTCCGGAAAGTCGGCTGACGCTCCGGCTTGATGAAACGAGCACGATCGAC
>CAYYDL010000128.1:0-2043 GCA_964470545.1 uncultured Hyphomicrobium sp.
GGGGAGCTGCAGAAGATCGAAACGGACTATGACGCCATCCTGATCGATTGTCCTGCGGGTCCGGGCGTTCTGGGTCTGAGCGGAATACGGCTCGCCGATCATATCGTGGCGCCGACAAGCCTTGAGACGAACGCCTATTCCACGCTCACGGATTTCCTGAAGTTCATCCTTGAAGACGATCTCGGCCTTGCATCGCAGGTGAAGGTTCATCCGTTGATCACGCAATATCAATCGACGAACTCGATCCAACGTGAGATGCTTCATCATATCAAGGAAGGGCTGGCGCATCTCAATGCCTTTCCGAGACCCATACCTTATACGTCCGCTCTGCAGAATGCCGCAGCGCATCCTGGCATCGGCTCTGTGCGTTCGGCGCGGCAGAAGTATGGGAATGCGCTTCCCGAGGTCATGGCGCTTTCGAAGGCGGTAGTGGATCGCATCAGCTAGATCGGTGCACGTAGCGAAAATCGGATTCCGCGAGGGTTTGTAACTGGCCAATGCGCTTCCGGGCGCTATATATCCGCGAGCGCCGGTTCGGGCACTTGTGCCAATACTGCTGTCATTTTCATTGGGGGCTCATCATGCCATTTCGCGCCATCGCCAGCCTTCTGTTTCTTCTTGCTGGTTTTTCGCCGGCGTTCGCGCAGCTGAAGCCCGGCGACAAAGCGCCGATGTTCAAGGCGCAGGCTTCGCTCGGCGGCAAACAGTTCACGTTCTCGCTCGCGGCCGCGCTGAAGAAAGGGCCGGTCGTCCTGTACTATTATCCGAAAGCCTTTACGTCCGGGAGTACCATTGAAGCGCACGACTTCGCGGAGGCGATGGGCAGATACCAATCTCTCGGCGCGTCAGTCATCGGCGTGAGCAACGACGACATCGCCACGCTCGACAAATTCTCGACGTCGGAATGCCGAAGTAAATTTCCTGTCGCTGCCGACGAGGGGCAGCGGATCATGTCCGCCTATGATGCCGTGATGATGGGGTTCATGCCCTACGCGAGCCGGACGTCCTACGTCATCTCACCGGATGGGCACATCATTTACGAGTACACGGCGCTTGACCCATCGGATCACGTCAAGAACACACTGGCCGCGGTGAAAAGCTGGAAGGCGAAGCACGGCTAGCTAGCTCCGGTGCAAGCCTTGCGGCCCCATCCTACCACCGGCGATGCGGGCGCCGCGGACGGGGAGCGACTTGGCCATGCCAGCCGGGCTGGGGATAGAACGCGATCTGCGGTCCCCACTGGGGAAACAGGCAGAAATCGGGGAGGGGGTAGGGCGGCGCATAATAGATGCCATTGTCTTCATAGAGGTCGTTGTAAGGGTGTGCGAAAAGGACGGGCGGCACGGGAGCGACGAATGCCTCGGGCGGTGGCGCCTCTTCTCGGCCGAAGTCAGCCGCTGACGCAAATGACGGCGTCAGAAAAGGGAGCGCCAAGGCTGCAATGGCAGCGAGGATCTTCATCGATTGCACGGGCTCGGTCCGATCGTAGAAATGCCAATGAGGGCCTCGCGATTTTGCACTACAACTCGCGATCCTCTCGTCCCGGTTATTGTGACCGGGCGCATGTAAAGATCGGTAAAGACGCGCGAAAGTTTTTCGCTCTGGCGCGAGCGGCGGTGCCGGTGGTTACGGCATCACTCTCTTTTTTTTGTTTTGGCCAGGAGGTCCATCGTTTTCGGATCCGGTCCATTGCAGAACGTGAAAAGTGCTCTGGCGTAAATGCTGTCGTGACCGGTGACTGCCGCAAAAAGAGTCATCGAGGAATGGAATTTGAGATTGTCGGGCGAGCCGAGAATATGCAGCAGCGAGTCATACCGGTGCTCGAGCATCAAGGCCGTGACGCGGGCGAGGCGCGGACCGAGAACGGGATGGCAAACGTAGGCAAGCGCCTCCTCGTAGCTGCCGATGCCATACTTATCCGCCATTGCGCTGGTGCCGAGGCCGCGCATCTGCGGGAAAGTGTACCACATCCAGTGCGATTGCTTCTTGCCGGCGGTCAGCTCGCTCACCACCCGGTCAAAAGTATGGGCCTGAGCGCTGACG
>CAYYDL010000129.1:0-1865 GCA_964470545.1 uncultured Hyphomicrobium sp.
TGAGCGCCAGGGCAAAGGGCGCGCGACCAACAGGAATATCGCATAGCCTTGCGTTTTTCTCCGTATCGATCACAGCGATACTGTTGGACTCCCTATCGGCGACGTACAAACGTCTGCCGTCGCTCGACAAGACAAGGTGGGCGGGTGAACGGCCGACCGATAAGGTTTTGACGATCCGCGCCGAAAGCTCGTCGATGATAGAGATCCGGTCCGCAGACCAATCTCCCACATAGAGATGACCACTCGGGCCTGCCGCGATTCCGAACGGCTCGCCACCGATCTTTATGGTCTGGATGACGGTCAGACGGTCGAGATCGACGACGTTTATCTCACCTGTATTTGGCTGGGTGACCAGAGCATGCCCAGAAAAGGGGCTGATTACGAAGTCGGCCGGTTTGCCGCCAAGCATGACCTTGGCGGCAATTTCATCCGTGTCGCCATTGATGACGGAGAGTATGCCGTCGTCCTGGCTAAGAACGTATACAGGCTGGCTCGACTCGACCGAGGCTGCGGACACAGGCAACGTGCACGCGGCGGCAAGCTGGCCCAGAGCTGCGAGAAGAGCCAAAAACCTCTTCATTTCGCCTCGGCCTTGGACTTGATCCCGGCCAGTCCTTCTTTGATAAAATCCGTCGTCGCCTTCACGGCTGCTGCATCGTTCTTATCTTCCGGCGGCTCGTTCGTCGTGTCGGCACGATAGAGCCGGGAGATCCATTCGACTTCACTTCCACTTCCTGAGGGCTGCACGCTGATGGAGTCCGAATAGAAGCTTACCGGAAACGCATCGACGTTTTCTGTCGCCAACCGGTAGGTGTAGTTCATGTCTTTATCATTGTAGTCGTCGAGGCTTTCGACGAGGTCGCCACCCGACTTGAGTGTGATCGTTCGAGTTGCGCCCTCTGCATGTCCACCAGTCGCCGTCACTTTGGTAACTCCGGGATGCCATTTGGAGATGCTGCCGAATTCCTTGATGAGGTTCCAGACAACGGGTGGAGGCGCCGAGATTTCGATCTTCTCGTCCACTTTCTGCGGAGTGGGACCGTGCGCGCTGGCAGTCCCCGACGCCAACAAAAGGAACGCAAACGATATTGCGGACCGATATGTAATCACCATGCAAAGATGCTCCTGTGAGATATCCAGAGTTGTCGGTTGAGGCTCTGCAGCCGAATTGCCGCTTTCGGGAATTGGCTGCGGAAGGATCGTGCATACGCCAGCACAATTATCGACAGCGCGAGGAGTGCGGGCAGGAATGCGAGATTGATCGTGACCGGAATACTTCGGGTATGCGCCGCCGCCAGGAATGGAGTCGCAAGCGAGCCGGTATGCTGCAGTTCGACATAGGTCAGCCCCGTGCGCGACGCTAAATCTTCGAGATGCTCGGTCTTGACGGAAGAAAGCTGCTCGTCTCCGGATGGCATGGCACCAAAAGGTGCGTTACGCGGATTATAACCTGGCCGTAGCTCTGCTCCTGTAGGCGGCAATCCAAATCGGTTCGCCTGCAACACGTCCTGAGGACCGTAGACGCCGATCTGATGGCCCTCATCGTCAAATTTCGGAATGGGCGTTTTTTCCGAACCGCCGACACCGACGATCAGGCCGCCGACCACGCCTTTTTTCCCTTCGAACGGCGGCAGCCCGCTCTCAGGTAATGGCGGCGCCTCGTGCCCGTCGGTGAGAAAGATCAGATTGGCCTTTAGGTTCGATGCCAGGTTGATCGCCGAATAAAGCCCTTTGTAGATGTAACTGTCACCCTGCCACGCCATTCGCCAGTCGAGACCGGAAATGGCTCCGACGAGCGCCTCGTAGTTGGCGCAGATGTCAATCGGTTCAAACAACAAGAACGACAGGCGTTCAGTAAAAATACC
>CAYYDL010000130.1:0-3289 GCA_964470545.1 uncultured Hyphomicrobium sp.
TTGCGCCTATTCGCACTTGAGAACATTGCACGAAACGGCATCGTTAATTCGACACGAGATTTAAAGGCAGGAGACTGAAGTGGCCCGCATCGCAGGCGTCAACATTCCGACAGGCAAGCGCGTCGAGATCGCGCTGCGCTACATTCATGGCATCGGCCCGAAGTTCGCGAAGGAAATTTGCGAAAAGTGCAGCATCCCGGCCGAACGCCGTGTGAGCCAGCTGACGGACGCCGAAGTTCTGCAGATCCGTGAGACGATCGACCGCGACTACACGGTCGAAGGCGATCTTCGCCGCGAAGTCCAGACCAACATCAAGCGCCTGATGGACCTCGGCTGCTATCGCGGCCTCCGTCACCGCAAGGGTCTCCCGGTCCGCGGTCAGCGCACGCACACGAATGCGCGCACGCGTAAGGGCAAGGCGGTTCCGATCGCCGGCAAGAAGAAGGCGACGAAGTAGTCGTCATCGCAAAATTCCTGCGTGCCGGTCCTCGGCGCGCGCAACGTTTTTTGGCCTCCTTGAACGAGGCATGGAGCAACGACGATAATGGCCAAGGAAGCAGCAGCGCGCGGCAAAGTCAAAAAGCGCGAGAAGAAGAATATCACGTCGGGCGTCGCGCACGTCAACGCGTCGTTCAACAACACCATGATCACGATCACAGACGCGCAGGGCAACACGATCGCTTGGTCGTCGTCGGGCACGAAGGGCTTCAAGGGCTCGCGCAAGTCGACGCCGTATGCCGCGCAGATCGCCGCCGAGGACGCGGGCAAGAAGGCCCAGGAGCACGGCATGAAGGTGCTCGAGGTCGAGGTTTGCGGCCCGGGTTCGGGACGGGAATCGGCGCTCCGCGCGCTTCAGGCCGTCGGATTCCAGATCACGTCGATCCGCGACGTGACGCCGATCCCGCACAACGGCTGCCGCCCGCGCAAGCGCCGCCGCGTCTGACGAAATTTCCGCATGCGCGCCGCAAGTTCGGCGCGCTGCGATGCATACCTAAAGTTACCGTTAAGAGACTCCGCGGCCCGCTCCCCCGTCCGCGCAAAACTAGACGAGGTTTCTCGTGAACGTTCTCCAAAAGAACTGGCAAGACCTGATCAAGCCCTCGAAGCTTGAAATTCAGACCGGCCGCGATCGTTCCCGCATCGCGACCGTCGTCGCTGAGCCGCTTGAGCGCGGCTTCGGCATGACGCTCGGCAACGCACTCCGCCGCGTGCTCCTTTCCTCGCTCCAGGGCGCCGCCATCAAGACCGTCCAGATCGACGGTGTGCTGCACGAGTTCTCGTCCGTTCCAGGCGTCCGCGAAGACGTGACGAACATCATCCTGAACATCAAGGAAATCGCGCTCCGCGTTCATTCCGAAGGTGTGAAGCGGATGGTGCTGAAGAAGGAAGGCGCCGGCCCCGTCACCGCAGGCGACATCGAAGCCTCCTCTGAAGTCGAAGTCCTGAACCCCGACCACGTGATCTGCCACCTCGATCAGGGTGCCGCGATCCGCATGGAGTTCACTGCCGACATCGGCAAGGGCTACGTACCGTCGGACCGCAACCGCCCGGAAGATGCGCCGATTGGCTTGATCCCGGTCGACAGCCTGTATTCGCCGGTCAAGAAGGTGTCCTACAAGGTTGAGAACACCCGCGAAGGCCAGATCCTCGACTACGACAAGCTGACGATGGTCGTCGAGACGGACGGCTCGGTCCGTCCCGAGGACGCCGTCGCGCTCGCCGCGCGCATCCTCCAGGATCAGCTCGCCGTCTTCATCAACTTCGAAGAACCGAAGAAGGCCCAGGAAGAGCAGCGCCATCCGGAGCTCGCCTTCAACGCGGCGCTTCTGAAGAAGGTCGACGAGCTTGAGCTTTCGGTCCGCTCTGCGAACTGCTTGAAGAACGACAACATCGTCTACATCGGCGACCTGATCCAGAAGACGGAAGCCGAGATGCTGCGCACGCCGAACTTCGGCCGCAAGTCGCTCAACGAGATCAAGGAAGTCCTCGCCACGATGGGTCTCCATCTCGGCATGGAAGTTCCGAACTGGCCGCCGGACAACATCGACGAGCTGGCGAAACGTTTCGAAGACCAGTATTGAGAATCCCTTCTCCCGTTGGGAGAAGGTGCCCCGAAGGGGCGGATGAGGGGGCGTAATACCGCGCTCGGCGGCTGGCTCTCGGAACGAGAGTCGCCGAGCGCAAACCAAGACTGGCGAAGGTGAGGCCATAGAACCTCCCACGCCGAACCGGACGGCAAACGCCGACGGTCAACCTCACAATGTAAGGATGAAGACAAGATGCGACACAAGAAGCTCGGCCGCCGTTTCGGCCGCCACGTCGGCCACCGCCAGGCCATGTTCTCGAACATGGCGGCTGCCCTCATCAAACACGAGCAGATCATTACCACGCTGCCGAAGGCAAAGGACCTGAAGCGCGTCGTCGATAAGTACATCACGCTCGCGAAGCGCGGGGACCTGAACTCGCGCCGCCTCGCAATCGCGCGCCTTCGCGACGAAGACATGGTCAAAAAGCTCTTCGATGTGCTCGGCCCCCGCTACAAGGATCGCAACGGCGGCTATACGCGCGTTCTGAAGGCCGGCTTCCGGTATGGCGATGCTTCACCCCGCGCCGTCATCGAACTCGTCGATCGCGACGAGAGCGTGAAGGGTGCCGAGGACAAGGCCCGCCACGAAGCGATGCTCGCCGAGCAGGCTTCCGGCTGAGCCTCAGAAGCCCCGCACCCTCTCCTTACGACGGGAAACGCCTAGAATCGCTCGGAGCCCATTTGCCGGCCCGAGCGATTTTTGATGTCACGTGCGTCATGCACCGGCATGGCCGCGGCGCCGATCGCGTGATAAAACGAGCGTGGCAGGGGATCGGGGACAGAGCTTTTGACCATCTACGCCGTCTGGGCGGTGCCGCTTTTGATTGCCGCGCTGGCCTGTATCGCGGCGTCTCCGCTATTCGCGGGTGCCGACGATCCGGAAGCACGGAGCGATCCCGCACGTGTCGCCAGCATCGACGGTTTGCGCGGCTATCTCGCGCTGGCTGTCGTCATCCACCACGGGGTGATCACCTACGGCTATCTTACGACCGGGCAGTGGGTCGCGCCTGCATCGAGCTTTTTCAATCAGCTGGGGCAGGCGAGTGTCGCGCTGTTCTTCATCATCACCGGGTTTCTCTTCTGGAGTAAAATTCTTCGCGCCGGCGGCGCTGTTGACTTTCCCAGTCTCCTTATCGGCCGCGCATTTCGTATTGGCCCCGTCTTCCTGACGCTGACCGTCGCTCTTATGGTTTCGGCCGTCAT
>CAYYDL010000131.1:0-2409 GCA_964470545.1 uncultured Hyphomicrobium sp.
GTGTGAATCGCCAGCGACCTTTGATGGTTACGTGGCGCTCGCCGGTCCAGCGTCTACGCACTACCTGCAGGGTGATCCAAACTTCGGCGTGCAGTGCATGCCATCCGCTTCGGGCTCTGGATCGGACATCAAGCCGTATTACGGCATGGTCGGCGGAGCCGATTCCGTTCTTTGCGATACATCCGGCGTCACCGGGTGCAATGGCGCCTGGAATGCCCAGACATGGACCCTCAATCCCCAGGAAACCACGGGAGTGGGGTTCCAGACCTATAACAACCCCAATCTCATCGGCGAGTACTATCAACAACAGGCGCGTATCGATTCCGTGTCGGGATGCAACGAGACGCTCGGGGCCGGAACTCCAGACAAAACGCCGGATCCTCTCAACATCTTCTGGACCAACTGCAACGGGCTGCTCAAGCTTCAGCAAGTTGTTTCAGCGTCGCACTGGATCAGCTACGCCCCAGGAACTTCCACGCCGGATCCCGCCTCGCTGGAGGTTGCTTCGGGGGCAGGGGTGCCGACGAATGCCGGACTCAACACCAGCCTTCTCGACACGTTCGTTATCCCCTTCTTGAACAATATCAGTGCGCCCTGATGGCGCAGCCAGAACGCAGGCTCTGATTCCGCGCCGAGCAGAGCGCGGGGCAGTTCTAATCGATGAAGATTTGTTTAACTTAATCAGTGAATTGTGAGTTACCATCAGGTAGATAGTTTTCGCCACAATCCTTCAGCTGGAACCTGGTGAATAATTATCATGGTGGAGTCGCTGCCGGATGGCGGCGGACAGTGAGAAAGGCTGCGTTGGAGATGGACATGCAATCGCGGAACTTCAGCGGGACTCGGTGTCACGGAATTTCAGGGGAATGGGCTGAGCGGCCTGTCGCAGGCACGGTGCTGAGAGTGCTGATGCCGTTGGTCGGCGGGCTCCTGGCATTCGCGGCCGGCTCGGCAATGGCCGACGAGGTCCTGGTTTGCACGAGCGCCCAGGAAAATATCGAGTTCGACCACGATGACGGCATTCTGGAGTGGGTCGACATCAATCACCGGTTGTGGACGGCTCAAATCGACACCACCACTGGCAAGTTCATTCCCTCGACGGGCATGGGCACGCTGGTCGACACCAATGTCACCTACGCGGGCACCTTCGGCAATGGCCCGGAGTTCGTGCATAGCACGTCCGGCTACTCGATCGTCTACAACAAGTTCATTCCGCCCGCAAAGCCTAACAGCCTGAATCCCGCGACGACCTACATCGCGCGCGCCGACCTGAGTGGCTCAACCTGGTCGGTTACGAACGATGTCAACTCGTCCTGGAGATCCTCCCTGCTCGGCTACCTCGAGCCGGAAGGCAACCAGAATCCGACTCAGTCCGATCCGCCGTTCGTTTTCCACGACGGCGTCGATACGGCGAGCCCCCTGTATGTCATGGGTATCCATGATTTCCAACCGACCGTGGTCCCAGGGTCGAACAGTGATCAAACCTTTGGTTCCGCGCGCTTCGTACCCGGTCTGAACGAGTTGCTCTACACGGCGCCGGTGACCGTCAACGGTCAGACGGCACGCCAGGCGTTTTCCTATGACGTCACCACGGGGGTGACGACGCAGCTCACGTTCGATGCCACGAACAAGGGCAACGTCTTCATGTTCCAGTCACCGGAATACAACAACGCCTATGTGTTGATGCTGAGCATCAACCGCAAGTACCTCAGCTTCTACACCTACCAGTACAACAGGACGACCCACAAGAGTTCCTGGACGCTCGTCAACTCGATCTACCCCCCGCAGGGTGCGCTGGCACCGCCCTTCGTCATTTCGCCCGAGGCCTTCTTCTACAAGAACAAGACCTACGTCTACATGATCAGGAGCCAGAGTGCGAACAGCGAGACGCTGTCCGTTCCAACCGAGGTTTGGGTGGCATCGATGGATGGGTCTTATTACGCGCGCGTGTCCGGCTCGGCGACAGCGAGTCCTGCTGTGCGCAACGATCCCAAGTACTACATCACCTCAACCGGGATCTATATCTACTACGTCAAGTACTCGCTTGCGGATCCGCAGAACGGAATCAAGGCGCAGGCTTTGGGAACCTGGAGGTCGAATTCCGGAATTCCGCTCTAATTCGGTAAGCGGGGGAATCCTGGATTTCGTCTGAGGCAGGCAACGCCGGCGAAACCATCGCGGAGAGTCAGGAAACGGGGCCTGGAATCAGGCCCCGTTTCCTTTTGTGCACGGAAAATGCGTTTAGAAGAGTCGGAAGGCCAATACGGTGAATCCAATGCGTGGCATGAATCGGTCTGGGGTGGTTGCCCCGTCTCTTCTGCTGGTCATCTCCGGCGGGGTGTTCAGCAGCATGGTCCTTGCGGACGAAGTACAGGTCACTGCGAGCCCCATGCTCGATTATGAATTCGA
>CAYYDL010000132.1:0-7690 GCA_964470545.1 uncultured Hyphomicrobium sp.
AACCAAATGCTTTCGATCAGGTTCTCAGGGTTCGCCCCGCAGTTGACGGTGATGATGGGGCGGCCGACCCGGTCGCTCTCTCCTTGAATGGCGCGGGCGATCAGTTCTTTGCCGACTCCGCTGTCTCCCTCGATAAGAACCGGAATGTTCGAGGCGGCCGCGCGTTTGCCGAGGGTGATCACGCGGGTCATCGCTTCGCCGCGCAGCACGAGATCATTGAACGTCAAAGTGCCATCGGCGGCCTTTTTCATCCGCGTGATTTCGCCGGACAACGCTTCGATTTTCAGTGCGCTTTTGATCGAGACCTCAAGCCGTTCCGGAGACGCGGGCTTGACGACGAAATCGACGGCGCCGCGCCGCATGGCGTTGATGGCGGTTTCGATGGAGCCGTTCGCCGTCTGGACGATGATCGGCGGCATTCCGGCGACGCGTCCGACGCGGTCGAGGACCGCCATTCCATCCATTCCCGGCATGATCAGGTCGAGGAGGACCAATCCGATCTGCGGGCGTTCCTGGCCTTCGAGGAGCTGAAGCGCTTGCTCACCCGATCCGCAGGACCTGGTTTCGAAGCCGAACCTTTTGAGCGTTTCTTCGAGAATACGGCGCTGGGCGGGATCGTCATCGACGATCAGAATACGCTTTGACATTGGCACGCAACTTTACTCTTCACTCAACACGGGGGCCGACTTTGAGGGTGCGGGAGCCGATTTGCCCCAGCTTCGCACACGCAGTGACCCGGAACTTACGCAACAAGGACGAGATTGCCCGAGAACGGTAAACGCAAGGTTTCGTGTTGGCGCAATTTTCGGCGTTTGCCGGTAACCAGCTGAACGGACGCGGAAGTTTCTTTCTGTCAGGGCGACACTACATCCTATCGGTTGGACAAATTTTATCTTTTCGCGGCCTGTGCTAAGCCCACGGCCGGATTTCAGCTTTCGAGGTACTCATGCGCAGGTGGCCTGTAATTGACGTTAGTCTTTCCCCACAGACGGCAGCCAAGCTTGCAGAGGAAAAGGACGTCCTCGGTAGCATGCCGGAATGGGATCTGAGCGATCTCTATGCCGGCCCCGATGATCCTGCCATCCAGCGCGATCTCAAGGAAGCTGCCGCTGAGGCAGCGCGCATCAAGTCGACCTATCAAGGTCGGCTGGCGGACCTCGCGAAGGATGGCGACAAGCTGATCGAGCCGATCAAGGACTACGAGAAGCTTTCCGATCTCGCAGGCAAACTCGGATCCTATTCGGGGCTCTACTACGTTCTCAATCAGACGGACCCGGCGCGCGCCAAGTTCAATGCCGACGTCTCGGAATCGCTGACGAAGCTTTACACCGATCTCATTTTCTTCGAGCTGGAACTCAACCAGATCGACGACGCCGTGATCGAAGGTGCGCTGAAGCATGAGAGCCTCAAGCGCTACAAGCCTTGGTTCGAGGATCTTCGGAAAGAAAAGCCGCATCAGCTCGACGAAAGAATCGAGACGCTTTTCACCGAAAAATCTCAGACCAGCCGCGCCGCCTGGAACAGGCTCTTCGACGAGACGATGTCGGCGCTTCGGTTCGACGTCAGGGGTGTGAAGGAGCC
The DNA here is from genome assembly GCA_964470545.1 of uncultured Hyphomicrobium sp. Lineage (GTDB taxonomy): Bacteria > Pseudomonadota > Alphaproteobacteria > Rhizobiales > Hyphomicrobiaceae > Hyphomicrobium_B. The sequence continues at coordinate 1,582 of CAYYDL010000132.1, forward strand.
GCTGTCGCTCGAGCCGACCCTGAACTTTCTTTCCGATCCCGACGAGAAGAAGCGCAAGGCCGCATCGGACGCCTTGAGCAAAGTGTTCAAGGCAAACCTGCCGCTTTTTGCGCGCATCACGAATACGCTCGCGAAGGATAAGGAAATCTCCGATCGTTGGCACAATTTCAAGGACGTCTCAGACAGCCGGAACTTGGCCAACCGGGTCGAAGGGCCTGTCGTCGATGCGCTCGTCTCCAGCGTCCGAGCCGCATACCCGCTGCTGTCGCACCGCTACTATGCGATGAAGGCGAAGTGGCTTGGCAAAAGGAAGCTCGCATCGTGGGATCGGAATGCGCCGCTTCCCGACAAGCCTGAGCGCACGATCTCCTGGTCCGAGGCGGAGCAAATCGTTCTTCGCGCCTACAATGGGTTTGCGCCGGAGATGGCGACGATCGCCAAGCAGTTCTTCGAGAGGAATTGGATCGATGCTTCGGTGAAGCCCGGCAAAGCGCCCGGCGCGTTCTCGGCCTCGACCGTGCCTTCGGTGCACCCTTACGTGATGATGAACTATCTCGGAAAGCCGCGGGACGTCATGACGCTCGCCCACGAGCTCGGTCACGGCGTGCATCAATGGCTCGCGCGAGATCAGGGTCCGCTTCTTGCTCCCACGCCCCTGACCCTTGCAGAAACGGCCTCCGTTTTCGGCGAGATGCTGACATTTCGCGCGCTGATCGCGGAGACGAAGGATCCCCGCGAGAAGAAGGCGATGCTGGCGGCCAAGGTCGAAGACATGATCAACACCGTCGTGCGCCAGATTGCTTTTTATACGTTCGAGCGAAAGGTTCACGAAGCGCGCCGTCAGGGCGAGCTAACGGCGGAGCAAATCAACGGCTTCTGGATGGACGTGCAGGCGGAGAGCCTTGGACCGGCGATTGATCTGAAGCCCGGGTACGAAGTCTTCTGGACCTATATCCCTCATTTCATCCATTCACCGTTCTACGTTTACGCGTATGCTTTCGGCGATTGCCTGGTGAATTCGCTTTACGGCCTGTACGCAGAAGCACACCCTGGATTCGTCGCGAAGTACTTTGATTTGCTGAAAGCCGGCGGGTCCAAACACCATTCGGAACTTCTGGCGCCGTTCGGGCTTGATGCGCGCGATCCGGAGTTCTGGAACAAGGGCCTCAAGGTCATTGAGGGGATGATCGACGAACTTGAGACGATGAACTGACCGCTGCCGCCGCGCGGTCAAGTATTTGCGGCTTGATGTCATGCAACGAATCTTTCCGCCGCGCATTGTCTCTCATTGGCGGAACACAATGCACGGGGGAAAGAAGCAAAATTGCCGCTTTTCATCGGGTCGACGTGGGAGTAGAAGCCGCCACTTCGCTGCTTTGCAGCCCCTATACGATAGGTCGAGGTGCCTGAATGGCACAAGCGCCCGCCTCAACTCAGGCCGCCGAGTACGGTGCCGGAGAGGGGCATCATAGTCAGAACTTCTGGGCATTGGCACTCGGTTCGGTGGGTGTCGTCTTTGGCGACATTGGAACGAGTCCGCTTTATGCCTTCAAGGAGGCCATCACAGCAGCTGCGCACCGCGGTCTGACCACCGCGGAGGCGGCGATCGGCGTTTTGTCGCTCATCTTCTGGAGCATGACGTTCGTCGTCACGATGAAATACGTTCTGTTGCTCCTGCGTGCGGACAACAAAGGCGAAGGCGGCATGTTTGCGCTTATGGCGCTCGGACAAACGGTCGCGCGGAGAAGTGCTCCTCTTCTTGGGGCACTGGGTATCGCAGGCGCCTCGTTCTTCTACGGCGACGCCGTCATCACGCCCGCCATTTCGGTTCTTTCGGCCGTCGAGGGCTTGCAACTCATCGCGCCGCAATTCGAAGGGGCTGTCATTCCGGTCTCTGTCGTCATTCTCGCCGGCCTCTTCTGGATGCAATCGCGCGGCACCGATCGGGTCGCGCGTTTTTTTGGTCCGGTGATGTGCGTCTGGTTTCTCGTGCTCGGGCTCGGCGGGCTCGCGCACATCGCTGACAACCTGCACGTCCTGCGTGCGCTCAATCCGATCGAGGGGATGTTGTTCGTCTATCATCACGGGTTCCTCGGGCTGACCGTGATGGGCCTCGTCTTTCTCGCGTGTACGGGTGCTGAAGCGCTTTACGCCGACCTTGGCCACTTCGGTCGGAGACCGATTACGGCATCGTGGGTCTACTTCGTGATGCCGACGCTGGTTCTCAATTATTTCGGGCAGGGCGCGCTCGTCATGAACGATGCCAACGCCGTCGAAAATCCGTTCTATCGCCTTTATCCGGATTTCATGCTGATCCCGATGCTGGTCCTTTCGACGTTCGCAACGGTGATCGCGAGCCAAGCCGTCATAACAGGGGCCTTTTCCCTGACGCGTCAGGCCATTCAGCTCGGCCTCGTGCCGCGTTTCGAAATCCGCCACACATCCGAAAGCATGGCCGGGCAAATCTACATGCCTAGGGTCAACTGGATCCTGTTCGTCGCCGTCCTCGTGATCATTTTCGCCTTCAGGACGTCGTCCAATCTGGCTGCGGCCTACGGCGTCTCCGTCACCGCGGCGATGGTCATCGATACGCTAATGGCCTTCTTCGTGATCTGGAAATGCTGGAAGTGGCCGCTGTGGCGCGTCGCCATGATCGTCATTCCGCTCTTGCTGATCGAGCAGGCGTTCTTCTCCGCCAACATTCTGAAGCTTCTTGAGGGCGGCTGGGTCCCGCTTGCGGTTGCATGCATGCTGGCGATCATCATGTTCACCTGGGTCCGGGGCACGCGGGTTCTCGCGAAGGTCACGAAACGCAATGAGGCCGATCTCGACTGGCTGGTACGCAAGCTCGAGGCCAAGCCGCCGCATCGGGTTTCGGGCACGGCCGTCTTTCTTACGGGCGACCCTTACGCGGCGCCGACGTCGATGATGCACAATTTGAAGCACAACCGCGTCATGCACGAGCGCAACATCCTGCTGTCGATCCGGACCGAGGAGACGCCGCGCGTGGCCCGGCACGAACGCCTGACGATCGAGCGCATTTCGGACCACTTCATCCGCATCATTGCCCGCTACGGCTTCATGGAGACGCCGAGCGTACCCAAGATCCTCGAGCATGCCCGGCGAAAGGACTGCAATATCGATATCGGCTCGACCTCGTTTTTCCTTTCGCGACGCTCCCTCCGAATGACGGCGAAATCCGAGATGCCGCGCTGGCAGGAGCGTTTGTTCATCGCGCTCGCCGGCAGCGCTGAAGATGCGACCACCTATTTCCAGATTCCGACCGATCGGGTCGTCGAGGTCGGAACGCAGGTTGCGGTATAGCGGGGTCGGCTAAACCTTCGTTCTACAACCTGGACACGATGCTTCGTCGTGAGCGCTCGTCCACATCGTGGGCCGCGCGCAGCGGGCAGGCGAAAGCACAAGCTGCGACACCTTGAAGCTCGCGGCGTCTTGGGATACCTACGGGGAAGCGATTTGAAAAAAGACCACTGGGAGTGAAGCCTTGAATATCGATACCTCGAAGAGCAGTCCGTCGATGGACTACGCGCAGCATCTCCAGACCTACCGCGATTTCATTCGCCTCACGAAATACGTCGTGGTCTTCGTGGCGCTCATCCTCATCGGAATGAAGATCTTCCTGGCCTGATCCGGCTTCCTAAGCCGCTAGGTGATCTCAGGTTGGGGCAGCCTACGCTGGACTGCCCCTTTCTTTTTCCTGCGTTTCGCCCCTATGCCCGCCCATCGGCATCCTGATTGGACCGAGACATGGTTACGATAGCTGTCACCAGTGAACCGGCCGACGAGCCGCGCGTTGCGGTTTCGCCCGATACGGTCAAGAAATTCGCCAATCTCGGCGCCGTCGTTCGTATCGAGGGAGGAGCCGGACTGCGTTCCCGCTTTTCCGACGAGGCTTATCGGGCTGCAGGTGCCGAGGTTGTCGGCAAGGCGGAGGCGCTTTCGGGAGCGGATATTCTTCTGAAGGTCCGCCGTCCGTCTATCGAGGACGTCAAGGCCCTGAAGCCGGGCGCACTCGTCGTCGGGATGATCGATCCCTACGGGGAGCGTGGTGACCTTGATGCACTTGCTGGCACAGGGGCAACGCTGTTCTCCATGGAGTTCATGCCGCGGACCACACGCGCGCAGTCGATGGACGTGCTGTCGAGCCAGGCGAACCTTGCCGGCTATAAAGCCGTCGTCGATGGCGCTTCAATGTTCGGGCAGGCGCTGCCGTTGATGATGACGCCAGCTGGTACCGTTCCCGCAGCGAAGGCTTTCATCATGGGCGTTGGCGTTGCCGGACTGCAGGCGATTGCAACGGCTCGGCGGCTTGGTGCGCAAGTGACCGCAACCGACGTCCGACCCGCGACGAAGGAACAGGTGCAATCGCTCGGCGCGAAATTCATCGCGGTTGAAGACGACGAATTCAAGCAGGCGCAGACGGCCGCCGGATATGCCAAGCCGATGAGCGCGGAATATCAGGCGAAGCAGGCTGAACTCGTCGCGAACCATATCAAGACGCAAGATCTGGTGATTACGACGGCGCTCATTCCGGGCCGCCCGGCGCCGAAACTGATTTCGCGGGCGATGATCGAGAGCATGAAGCCTGGCGCCGTTATCGTCGATCTTGCGGCTGAGCGCGGGGGCAATACGGAACTCACCGAGCCCGGCAAGACGGTCGAGACGGCCAACGGCGTCAAGATTTTCGGGCCGCTCAATCTTGCGGGCACGATCGCGGTCAATGCCTCCAGTCTCTATGCCCGTAACCTTCTGGCCTTTCTCGAAACGATGATCGACAAGAAGGAAAAAACGCTTGCGGTCAATTGGGACGACGAGCTGATCAAGGGAACGCTGATCGCCAAGGATGGTCAGATCGTGCATCCCAATCTCGCGACGAAGACGGCATGAGGAGCTTTGCCATGCGGTTGATCCAATCTCTTTTTGCGGCGCTCGCGATCACGGCTCTGTCCACCTCGTCGGCATTTGCAGCCGAAGGGCATCTCGTCAGTCCTTCGGTCTACGAGTTCATGGTTTTCGTGATCGCCGTCTTCGTCGGTTATTACGTGGTCTGGTCGGTGACGCCTGCTCTGCACACACCGTTGATGAGCGTCACGAACGCGATTTCATCCGTGATCGTCGTCGGTGCGCTTCTGGCGGTGGGCGTTTCGCTGACGGAGTCCGATAGCGGCATCGCTCGGATCTTCGGGTTCCTGGCGTTGACAATGGCGTCGGTCAATATTTTCGGCGGCTTTCTCGTCACCAACCGCATGCTCGCCATGTACAAGAAAAAAGAGACACCGGCGAAGAAGGACGGCTGACGCGCCGAACCGATCCATCGCATGAGAAACGTCGAAGGCATCCGATAACAGGTCCGGGAACGAACCAATGTCCGCAAACGTCGCCGCACTGCTTTATCTCGCCGCCGGCGTTCTTTTCATTCTGGCGCTGAGGGGCCTGTCGAGCCCGGCGACATCGCGGAAGGGCAATCTCTACGGCATGATCGGCATGACGATCGCGATCCTGACGACGCTCGGAATCGCGGCGCCGACGGCCTCATCCTGGATTCTGATCGTGCTCGGGATCGGCATCGGCGGGTTCATCGGAGCGAAGACGGCGCGGGAAATTCCGATGACGATGATGCCGGAACTCGTCGCGGCATTTCACTCGCTCGTCGGCCTCGCTGCGGTGTTCGTAGCCGCCAGCGCGCTCTATGCACCGTCTGCATTCGGCATTCTGGTCGATCCGGTGGCCCCGGACCTGGGCATCAAGGGCGGCAGCCTGCTTGAAATGTCTCTGGGCGTTGCGATCGGTGCCATCACATTCACCGGCTCCGTCATCGCATTTTCGAAGCTCTCGGGCCGCATGTCGGGCAAACCGATCCTGCTGCCGGTCCGGCATCCGATCAACGCCGGTCTGGGCATCCTGCTGATCCTGATCATCTATGCCTTCATCATGTCGGGCGGTTCGGCATGGCTGTTCTGGCTGATCGTGGCTCTATCGCTGCTGATCGGCGTCCTGATCATCATTCCGATCGGCGGCGCCGACATGCCTGTCGTCGTGTCGATGCTGAACTCCTATTCGGGATGGGCGGCGGCGGCGATGGGTTTCA
>CAYYDL010000133.1:0-2760 GCA_964470545.1 uncultured Hyphomicrobium sp.
ATCCTCGATCTCGTCGGCGTCAAGCACGTTGTGCTTGCGGTGAATAAGATGGACCTTGTCGGCTGGTCGGAAGATGTCTTCCGCAAGATCGAAGCCGATTTCCGCACGCTCTGCTGGAAATTCAATTTCTGGGATGCAACCGCAATTCCGCTGTCGGCCGTTTTCGGTGACAACGTCACAACGTCGTCGAGCAATATGTCCTGGTACACCGGCCCGACACTCATTCAGCACCTCGAACGAACGCCGAGCCGCGTCAGCGAGGCGGGCTCCGTGTTCCGTTTCCCGGTGCAGATGGTCTTGCGTGACGGACGAGATTTCCGCGGCCTCGCCGGCACTGTAACGTCGGGCTCGGTCAAGGTCGGAGACATCATTATCGATGCACTGAGCAATGCGACCGGCAAAGTCGTTCGCATCGCAACGATGGACGGCGACCTTCAAAGGGCTTCCGCCGGACAGGCGGTTGCGCTTCAGCTGGACGTTGATGTCGACGTCTCGCGCGGTGCGGTGCTATCGACTCGCGAGATGTGCCCCATTGCGACGCAGACGCTCGAAGCACGTTTCGTCTGGCTTTCCGAGGACTCATTCAGCCCCACCGCCGGCTATCTGCTCCGGACATCGACAGACCTCATCCCGATCTCCAACATCGAGATCAAGGGCCTTCTCGATCTCGAAACGATGGCGTCGCGCACCGCGCGGAGCTGCGGGGTCAATGACATCGCGATTGCAAAGATCTCGTTGGGGCGCGCGGCCGCAATCGACATTTTCGCTGAAACGCCGGAGACGGGAACGCTTCTTCTCATCGACTCCGTAACGGGCGCGACGATAGCCGGCGGTGTCGCAACATCGGTCACTGCCAAGGCCGAAGAGCCTGCGGAAGGTCATTTCGTCCTGAAGCGCGATATGCTCGCCAATGGTCTCAACCGTGATCTCTCGATGAGTCCGAAAGACCGGCAAGAGTTCATGCGTCGCGCTAACGAGGTCGCGATCATCCTTCGGGCCGCAGGCGTTGCGGTCGCCATCGAACCGCCGCCACCAGTCGACGACGGGATGGATCCTGGCCTTTAGGAAATTCGACGATCACGAATGTCGCCCTCGGGCTCGTCCCGAGGCATCCGTTTATTCGCAAGCTTTGACGCAGGCGGGCCCTCGGTATGAAGCCGAGGGCGACGTCAAAACTTTCAGCCTTTCATTGCGGACACACGCGATCTCGCGTACGTCAGACTCTCACGACCACTGCGGAATCCCATGCCGGAATTCGATCTCAGCACTCTCTGGCCAATGGTCGTCGTAGGCGGCTTTGTCGTCGGATTCCTCGTCGGAATGACAGGCGTCGGAGCCGGCTCTCTCATGACGCCGTTTCTGATCACGCAGATCGGCGTGCCCCCGACGCTCGCTGTCGGAACAGACCTCCTTTTCGCGTCGATCACCAAAGCATCCGCTGCGTGGCCGCACCACAATTTCGGCAACGTCAATTGGCGTCTCGTCGGATGGCTCGCGGCGGGTAGCGTGCCGGGCTCCTTGGCAATGCTCATGGTGCTGCATCTTCTCGATCCGGATACGGCTGCCCTCGCGCTCTTCATCAAGCGAGCGTTGATCGTTGCCCTCGTCATGAGTTCGATCGCAATCCTTATCTATCCGCTGGTCGTTCGCGGCCACGCACATGTCGGCGAACCTGCCGAGATCAAAGTCCGTCACGTGCCGACACTGCTGCTGGGTCTCACCTTGGGTTCGATTGTGACACTGACGTCCGTCGGCGCCGGAGCCATCGGCGTCGTCATTCTGACATTGCTCTATCCGACATTGAGGACACGTCGCCTGATCGGCACGGACATTGTCCACGCCGTGCCGCTCACATTGATTTCCGGCCTCGGCCACCTCTCGATCGGCAATGCGAGCTTCGCGCTTCTGGGCTTGCTGCTAGCGGGCTCAATCCCGGGAATCGCGATCGGCTCACGCCTGACCGGCATTCTCCCGGATTGGCTTCTGCGGATTTTCCTGGCCATGATCCTGAGCTTCGCGGCGTTCCAGCTCTCGCGGAAGCTTTGACTCCTCATCCTCAAACGAAACGAGCATCGCGAGGACCTTCGGGAATCCAGCGTTAGAATCGTCGAAGACGCCCTATGCGCGCCATAGAGGGGAGTCTTGTGCTGGATCCCCAGCCTTCGACGCGCATTCCGCGCTCGGCCGAGGATGATGGAGGCGTTAAACCAGCGTCACGTCCGCGTGGAACTGGCTGCCCGCCGTCGTAGCTTTCACATAGCCTGAGCGGATCGCGAAATCGCCGAAGCGCTCGCCCTCGTTCCGGCTCTTCGCATAATTGATGAAGATCGGCTCCAGAAGCGAAACGATGCGCTGCTTGTCCGCATCCTGCGCGTAAAGCTTCGACAAACGCGATCCGTTGAACGCCGCACCCAGATACAGGTTGTAAAGCCCAGGATTGCGCCCAACCAACCCGATCTCGGCGAGATAAGGCCGCGCGCAGCCGTTCGGACAGCCGGTCATGCGGATGACGATGTCGTCGTCTTTGAGACCAGCGCGATCGAGGCTCTCTTCCAGCGCCGTCACGAGATCGGGAAGGAAGCGCTCGCTCTCGGCCAGCGCCAACCCGCAGGTGGGAAGCGCGACGCACGCCATCGCATTCCGCCGAAGGCCCGACGAAATGTCGAGCGAAACACCATGCGTTTTGAGGATGCTTTCGATCTTCGCCTTTGATTTTCCCGGCACGTTCGCGAGAATGACGTTCTGGTTCGCCGTGCAGAC
>CAYYDL010000134.1:0-7334 GCA_964470545.1 uncultured Hyphomicrobium sp.
GCCGCGGCGGTCGGCCTGCGGCGGGAACGGATCCGCAAAAGCGGCGGCAGATTTTAGACGGTGCGCACCGGATTTTTTCCGAGCTTGGTTTTGACGCCACCAGCATGAGCGATGTCGCGCGATCGGCTCAGGTGTCGAAAGCAACGCTTTACGTCTACTTTCAGGACAAAGAGCATCTCTTCACTGCGATTTGCGCCGAGCAGCGGGATCGCAACATCGCCGAAAAGCTGGCGCTGCTCGATATCAATCGACCGCTTCCGGAGGTTCTGGCGCAGTTTGGCATCGAGATCCTCGCGACGTTGGCGCAACCGTTGGTCGTGGCCGCGCATCGCATCGTCATCGGAGTCGCCGAGCGGATGCCGGAGATCGGGTCCGAGTTCTACGAGGCAGGACCCGTGCGCGTGATCAATGCCGTCGCGCAGTATCTCGATCACCACGTTGCCGCCGGGAGGCTCAACATTCCCGACACGCAGCTTGCGGCCGCGCAGTTCTGCGAAGTCATTCAGGGCGGAATGGTCAAAGCCCGCCTCTATGGCGTGCTGAACGAGCCGCCGCCGCGCGAGGAGATCGAGAAGAACGTCGCCTCGGGCCTTGCTCTATTTCTGAAGGGATACGGCTTCGCCGGCTGAGACCACCATCTTGGCCTATCATGCCGACCTCTCGATCAACAAAGTAAGCAGCGAAGTGGATCCTCACCATGACTGAGGATGCCAGCTCGGCGTAGGGGATGACCCCTCATCCGGTCCTTCGGGGCACCTTCTCCCTGAGGGATAAGGAATGACGCTTTCAGGCGACGCTTTCTTCCATCCTGCTCTCGGCAAAATCGAGGTCGCTCCATTCCGTCGGAACGCCCGCGAGCGAACGCCAGTCCGGGAGATTGGCGAGCGTCGGGTCGATATAGGTGTGGTGCCAGAGCTGCGTGGCGAGTACGGCGACGAGGCCAAGCTCGGCAGACGGGCGCTGGTAGCCCCACGGCGACAGGTCCTTGTACTTCCCCCGCCATTCCTGCACGGCTTTCGGATCGAAGTAACCCGCCTTCTTTATCGACGCTTCGCTCAGAAGCTCATCGACGTAGGGAAGACGCTGTTCGAGGAAGAAACCGTCGAGCGGCGCGCGGAACATTCCTTTCGGGCGCCAGGCAACGGATTTCGGCAGCCACTTCTCGGCGACGCGGCGGAGCAGATATTTTTCGGTCAGGCCCTTGAACTTCCACTTCGGGTCGATGCCAGACAGGAAATCGAAGACGTTGTTGTCGAGGAACGGATAGCGCATCTCGACCGATTGGCTCATCGCGATGCGGTCGCCTTTCAGGCTGAGAAGCTGGCCCGGCAGATGGATCCTTCCGGCCCAGAAGACGCCGCGATTGACGGGGTGCCATTTGGCAGCCTGACTCGAGTCCGGTTCCATCGCCAGATAGGGGTCGTGACCGCTGAGGCCGGAGAGCATGCCGGTGCTGTAGAAGCGGAAGCGGGAGGCGCCGAGAAGATCGTAAAACCTTTGAAACGGGTGCATGCCGCCGGACGACGTCGCGCACTTGTCGAGATAGGCGATCGCTTCGTCGCTGCAGCCGAGCCAGCGATGGAAGTAGCGTTGCGTGATCGGCGGCAGCTTCCCGGCGCTCGCCTTACCCATCCATTCGACGATGCGGTCGAACTTATACCAGGGATAGCCCGCGAGCCATTCGTCGGAGCCTTCGCCGGTCAGGGCGACCTTGAAGCCCGTCTCGTGGACCTTGCCCGCCAGCATCATAAGCGAGGTGCAAGACGTGTCCGTAACTGGTGCTTCGGTTGCGACGAGGAGGCGTTGATAGTTCGAGACGATCTCTTCCGACCCGCAGGCAACGACGTACGGATCGGCGGAGAGGTGCTTCGAGATGATCGCGGCCTGCTCGGTTTCGTCGAGCTTCGGATCGCGGATCTTGACCGTGAACGTTGCCGGTGCGGCGCCGAGGATATCCTTCGCCATCGCGACGACGGTGCTCGAGTCGACGCCGCCCGAAAGGTAGGAGGCGACGGGAACATCGGCCCGCAGGCGACGCTTCACCGCGTCGTAGAGGACACGCTCGAAATCATCGACCAGCTTCTGCTCGTCGGCAAAGCGCGTTTCTTTCCCCATCTCGGGGAAATCCATCCGCCAATAGGCGCGCTCGTCGATCGTTGCATCTTCGCCGACGCGTCCGCGCGAGATCGTGAGGAATTTTCCCGGCGGCAGGATGTTGATGCCTTCGAAGCAGCTGAATGGGCCGGGAACGGCGAGGAAGTTAAAAAGGGCGTCGATGCCCCGGGGGTCGGGCTTGGCTTCGACGAGGCCCGTCGCGAGGATCGTCTTGATCTCGGAGCCGAATATCAGCCAGTCGGTGCCGAAGCGTGTCGTGCGCGTCCAATAGAGTGGACAGATCCCGAAGCGATCGCGGGCGAGAACGAACTTCTGCTTGCGCTCATCGAAGAGGGCGACCGCGAACTGGCCGTTGAACTTCTCGAACATGTCCTCGCCGTACTGCTCCCACATGTGCGGGAATAGTTCGGTGTCGCAGTGGGTCGTCAGTGTGTGACCGAGACCTCGGAGATGCTGGCGCCAGTCATCGTGATCGAAGATTTCACCGTTGAAGACGGCAGCGATCGACTTGTCCTCGTTGAAGACCGGCTGCTGGCCGTCAGCGAGTCCGACGATGCTCAGGCGTCTTGAGGCGAAGCCGAAACCCGGTCGTTGCAAATATCCGTCTTCGTCAGGGCCCCGATGAATCATTGCATCGGCTGCGCGCTTCAAAACGGATAGCGGAACGGAGCGCCGACCCTTGAGGTCAATAATTCCGAATATGCCACACATGGGATCGTCCAACGGTTCATCTCTGGGTCGAGCGCTGGGCCCGCCGAGCAGAGATATATGGGTATCGCGGCAACGTCCCGTTCCGCCGGATGGAGAGACGCGCTTATCGAAGTCTGGGCACAGGCATTCATCTGTTGCCGTGCCGGAAGCTATATTGCCAGTTCGGCCCCCAAAGGTGGTTACCGCTCGCGACAAATACGCGCGTCACGAATTGGGTCGAAGTCACGTGGCTGCCGCCGTCGGTCTTACCACAAATGGCGCGAACGGAAAGAACGCGAGGGTTGTATTCCGGTGGGCGTTCGTTGCGGCATTTGCGAACGACGTTTTCTGTCTAAGCGTTCATCGGGAAGGGTCGGAAACCGGGCGGGTCGTTTCGGGGGTCGGCGTCTCGTCTAGAGGTCGATCAAGTCCGTCCAAGTTAGGGCTATTGTCCGGATCCGCCACCTCTCTGGACGCCGCGGTCGATCCGTTCGTCAGACCTTCTGCGGCATCGCGCGCTTCTTCCGCAGCGCTTTCGGTCGACGCTTTCGCGCCTTCCGCTTTTTCGGTTTCCGCATTTTCCCGCGTATTATCGCAGGCTGAAAATCCAAGAGCGCTAAGGATGCTCAACGCCGCGAGAAAATGCTTCATTATGATTCTCCCCTCGACGCAGTTTGGCATCGAAATTGGCGATTCTTGGCCCATCCGAGAATAAAAGCCGCCACCGAAGGGAATTATCGGAAACTCTGTCAGTTCCCCGAAGAGAAATGAATTGATGTAAAGCGATGCCGATATGGGACAAATCCGGGCGATATAGTCCCCGCTATTCGTGTCTCCGACGGCTCATAAAGGCGAGGCGTTCGAGGAGATGGGCGTCCTGCTCGTTCTTGATCAAGGCTCCGGCGAGGGGCGGCACGAGCTTTCTCGGATCGCTCTCGCGCAGAAGCGCGGGGTCGATGTCCTCATGCAGCAGAAGCTTCAGCCAGTCGAGAAGCTCTGACGTCGACGGCTTTTTCTTCAATCCCGGCACGTCTCGGAGCTCATAGAAAACGCGCAAGGCCTCGCCGACGAGGCGGTTCTTCAGACCGGGAAAATGCACCTCCACGATCTGGCGCATCGTTTCGGTGTCGGGAAACTTGATGAAATGGAAAAAGCAGCGGCGCAGAAACGCGTCGGGCAGTTCCTTCTCGTTGTTCGAGGTAATGAGAACGATGGGACGCGTATTGGCTTTGATCGTCTCGCCCGTCTCGTAGACGAAAAACTCCATTCGATCGAGTTCTTGCAGGAGATCGTTCGGGAATTCGATGTCGGCCTTGTCGATTTCATCGATCAGCAGGACCGACCGGTTCGCGGATGCGAAGGCTTCCCAAAGCTTTCCGCGCTTAATGTAATTGGAAATGTCCTTGACGCGCTCGTCGCCGAACTGGCCGTCACGAAGGCGCGAAACCGCATCGTATTCGTAAAGGCCCTGCTGAGCCTTCGTCGTCGACTTGATGTGCCACTCGATCAGCGGCGCATCGAGCGCTTTGGCGACCTCGGCGGCGAGAACCGACTTGCCGGTTCCGGGCTCCCCCTTGATCAGGAGCGGTCGTTCGAGCCTTATGGCAGCATTGACGGCGATCTTGAGATCGGGCGTGGCGACGTATGCAGAGGTCCCTTCGAAGTTCATGGGGCGTGTGTAGAAGCTGGCACGATTGCAGCGCAAGGTGACCGAAGCGCGCTCCTTCTCGGCCGTCTCTGGGCCGGGAGAGGTTGTGGGCGACACGCTGTTTCTTTATAAGTTCCTGTATTATAAACATAAAAATGGGATTCGTAAAATTTAGGTTTGCTTCTCCGAATGCTTGACTCAGGGGCCTTCGCGCATAGATAAGGGGCGGCCGAACTGGGCCGACTCATAACAGGTTTTTTCGACGGCGGAAGATCGGCTCGAGCCAACCCAGCCTCTGGAGAGGCGGACGATGAGCAAGGCGACCGGAAGCAAGACGGCGAAGCCGAAGGCGGCCGCTAAAAAGCCTGTTGCGAAAAGTAGGGGCGCTGCCAAAAGCGGAGCGCCCTTCAAGACTGCAGGCAAATCCATCAAGGCCAAGACGTCGGCTGCAGCGAAACCAACGACGGCAAAGACCGCCGCAAAAGAAACACAGATCAAAAAGGCGACGGGGAAGATCGTTCAGGCCGTTAGCAAGGCTGCCCCGCCGAAGCCAGCTGCAACGAGCGTCCCGGCCCGAACATTGGCTGTCGCCAAGTCGACGGCGTCAAAGAAGTCAGAGGGTACAGTTAAGAAGATGGCAGCTCGCGTAAAGATTGCGGATATCGTTCTTCCGCCTGGCTACAAGCCCTCGGAAGACGAGCCCTTCATGAATGACATGCACAAGGCTTATTTCCGTAAGCGCCTTCTGGATTGGAAAGACGAGATCCTTCGGCAAACGCGTGAGACGCTCGCGATCTTGCACGAAGATTCGGCACAGCATGCCGATCTCGCGGACCGTGCCACGTCCGAGACGGACCGGGCGACCGAGCTTCGAACGCGTGACCGGCAGCGCAAGCTGATCGCGAAGATCGACGCTGCGCTGGGCCGCATCGAGGACGGATCGTATGGCTATTGCGAAGATACCGGAGAGCCGATCGGACTGAAGCGTCTGGACGCCCGGCCGATCGCGACGCTTTCCGTCGAGGCGCAAGAACGCCACGAGCGGCGCGAACGCGTCTACCGCGAAGAATAGACGGCCTGCGCGTCGCCGTTTTGGGGCATTTCGGAACGGTCCTTCACGGCTCATTAAAGCTTTTGGAGGACACTCGGCCAATCCACTTTGCAGATTGTGCCGTCGAGGTTCAGCCGTGACTGTTCAGATGCAAGTCCTCGCGTTCGCGATTGCGGCGGTTTTCTGCTTCGAGTGTCGCAATGCGGTCGGCGGCGAACGCCAGAAAGTTGCGGCGGCCCTCCAATCGAACCTCGTCTCCGAGCGAGAAGACGGTTCCTGGGTGGCGACGCCCGTCAATCTTTCGGCCAAGGCGGCAAAAAGCGGGCATGGCTTTATCGCCACCGCAACGCGCCGTCTCGATCTCAGCGCCCTGACGATGGCCGATTTCGGCGACGTCGAACCGGCGCGCTAAAACTTCTTCCTCTAGCGTTCGGGTGTTCCCATCAGCGGCGCGGCTTCGGCCGGGCGGCTGAAGACCGGCGCTCGGCGGATTGGCGGTGGGACCTCGCCTTGCGGAATCGTTGCCGCTGCGGGACGCGTGGCGGCAGCGCTGATGCCCGTTTCGATCACCACATCGACGGGACCGCCCGTCAGCAGCAAATGCTCGACGTTGTCGCGACGGATGAGCACGAGCTTGCGGCGGCTATCGACATTGGCGTGGTCGACGACTTCGAGCCGGCGATCACCTTTCGGGCGGAAAAGAAGCGTCGATGGCGACGTTCCGGTCAGATAGGCGCGCACGAAAACGGTGGCGCCAACGCTCAACACGGCCAGAACGGCCAACGCAAACGTCCAGAAAAAATAGCTTGCCATGTTTGCCTCGCGAGCCGGGCCTCCGGCTGTGCCGATATCTTTCTTTCGTCAATCGATCGATAGCGCCGAGTTGACCGCATGTTAACCCTCTTAAGCGAAGTCTTATCCAATCGAGTCTCGCCGCACCGTTGCGGCACAGTTGCAGTTGCGGTTGAGTTCCACATCCATGCCCCAATCCCCCGCTTCGATTTTCGAGAATCAGCTAGATTCTCGGCCCATGAAGGATCGCGAGGCGTTGAGGATCGATGCCGCCCCGGTCGATCCGCTGAACTCAGCGGAAGGGTTCGGCGGCTTCCTCCCTATGATCATTGTCGCGGCTGCGGGCGGCGCAGTTCTGTTCGGTCTGCTCGCGAGCGGGTCCGGCGAACCGCTGCTTCTGACCGTCATTGCCCTGCTCGCGATGTTCGGCACCTTTTTGTTCTTCGCGAATGCGGCGGGCCATTTGCGGTTCGGTGACCGCGTCGTTCCAGGCGACCTGCTCAAGGCCGCGATGGATGCGGGCGACGAGCCACAGATCATCGCGCAAGCCGACGGCACCGTTCTTTATGCCAATGCGGCCGTCGAGAAGGTCCTCGGCCGGCACGAGGCAGGCCCGTTCTCAGCGCTTGAAGCATCGCTTTCCGGCGACGCGGACGGAACGCAGGCCTTTTTCCGCCTGACGCGAGCGGCCGAGCGTGGAGAGACGCGCCGGGAGGACGTGCTGCTGCGACTTGGAGCCGGTCGCAATCCGTCGTGGGCGCGCATCATGGTGCGGCCGTTCTCGTCACCTGAGGGCGCATCGGATTTCGGATTACGACGGCAGCGCCTGGTTGCCTGGCAGATCACCGACGTCACCAGCGAGAAAAGCCGCGAGGCATTGCATATCGAGAAGCTCGAAGCGTCGCTCGCGGCCTTCGATGCGATGCCGGCCGGCTTCATGTGGGTCTCGGGGGACGGCGCGATCGTTTATGTCAACGCTGCCTTCGAGTCTTGGCTCGGCTATCCGGCGGGAAAGCTCAGGACGCGCACGCTCGGTCT
>CAYYDL010000135.1:0-1859 GCA_964470545.1 uncultured Hyphomicrobium sp.
GCCATGAGATTGACGCTATCGGTCAAGTCCTTCCAGACCCCCGTCACTTCGAGAATCTGCGCTTGCCCCCCGAGCTTGCCTTCGGTCCCGACTTCGCGTGCGACGCGCGTCACTTCCGAGGTAAAGATCGAAAGCTGCTTGATCATCGAATTGACGATCGTCGCTGACCGCAGAAATTCGCCCTTGAGGGGGCGCCCGTCGACGTCGAGCCGCATCGGCTGCAGCAGATTGCCCTGCGCAACGGCCTCGATCGTGCGCGTCACTTCCGTTGTCGGCTGCAGCAGGTCATCGATGAGAGCGTTCACCGACTGCTCCATTTCACCCCATGCGCCATGGGCGAGACCGAGGGTGACGCGCTGGTTCGTCAAGCCTTCCTTGCCGACGACCTGCCCCACGCGCTGCAGCTGGCTGGCCATCCGCTGGTTCGTGATGATGATGTCATTGACGGTATCGGCGATCTTGCCGGCAAGCCCGTCCCAATCTCCGCGCATCCGGACGCTGAAATCGCCGGCCTTCATAGCCTGGAGTGTCTGAAGCATTTCGACGAGAACGCCGCCGGGACCAGAAGAATATCGTTCCGATTCCACGGCGCTGATCTGCTCCGACATGAAAAACTCCCCTCGCGTCGTGTTTAACCTCGACTAACGCACCGGCATGACGATTTGTTCCGCGGTGAGCATGTGCGCCCGCGCTCGTCGGCAATCGAATTGCGACGCGTCCGGCCACCTAAGCTCCGCTTGCCCCTATCTTATGACGGGACAGCAGCCGGCACCCCAAACAGAACGAACAAGGTGGCCAAAGATGGGCTTTTTCCGGAGGTCGTCAAAACCTTGGGCGACGATCTGTGCATAGGTCTGGTGCGTTTACCACGTAAGAGCCCCAGGCGCACGTGTGACGAGTCCCGATGTCGATAAGGCCCCCGTATCGTGGCTGCAAGGCGTTCAGGTGGCGGTCGGCATCTCAATCGATGGCGCCTGGACAACGACCACCGGGTCGGTCAGCGGCTCGATGAACTTTTGACGCTATCTTCGTCCGGTTCCACAGAGGTGGATTGGCCGGTCATTTCCTCAAGGAGCCGGCTGCGCGCGCGATTGACGCGGCTTTTCATTGTTCCGACGGCGCAGCCGCAGACGTGGGCGGCATCTTCGTAGGAAAAGCCTTCGGCAGTGATCAGCAGAAGTGCCTCGCGGTGATCCGCAGAAAGACGCATCAGTGCTTTTTGCATGTCGTCGAATTCGAGATGCGTGAGTTGCGTCGCCGGAACGCTTGCGCTCATGGCCGCATGGTCTTCATCAAGCTCTTCGCGCTGCTGCTTGCGATAATATGTGAAATATGTATTTCGAAGAATGGTGAAGAGCCACGCCTTGAGGTTCGAATCCGGAACAAACGAATCCTTATGTGTCCAGGCTTTGAGCAGCGTTTCCTGAACAAGATCATTGGACAGTTGCGCGTCCCCGCTGAGAGAATGCGCGAACGCCCTCAGATTTGGGATCGCCTGGATCAAGGCGTCCCCGAAACTCGGAGTTTCCGTCACTTCGATTGTTCCTTCGACTCGAGCTGACGTACGAGTTCGAGAAGATCCTCCGGAACAGGCTCTTGTGCGATGCTGTCATACATGGCTCGCATGCGCTGGCCGATGAGCTGCGCCGCGAACCCCGGAAGTTGGGGAACGGGCGCGTGCTCGGCGTCGAGCTCGGGCTGGCGCTCCGGTTCCGGACAGTCGCCGTCTGTCCGCTTGCAATCCTCGGGCGTTTCGAGGCGGTGCTGCATGATCGAGAATGGCCTATGAAGATTTCACGCGGCCCCGATTGAGACAAACTCCTGTAAGAATGTCCATATGGGGGCGCGCCTGACGAACG
>CAYYDL010000136.1:0-1616 GCA_964470545.1 uncultured Hyphomicrobium sp.
CAGGGTCTTCGCCAACCCCGGCACACCTTCGAGCAGGCAGTGTCCCCGGCTGAAGAGCGAGATCAACAGCTCCTCGATGACCTGGTTCTGACCGACGATCACTTCGGAAAGTTGCTGCAGGATCTTTTCTCGGGCCAGTCCCAGCTGGCGAATTGCCGATGACGGGGATGAACCTCGTGCTTCCGCGGTCATGCCAAGTTCCTCAGAATCAGTGATGCGAGCTTGATTGGTTTCGCAGCGCGGTCTACCGCTGGTAGATCGGCAGCATGGCGTCTTCGAGTTGCAGAATGGTCAGATTGATGGCCGTGGTGTAGATCGGACCGATATAGCCCTGCCCCCACGAGCCGTTCGCGCTGGCCTCGGCCACGATGCGGGCGTAAATCTTGTCGCGATACTCGGTCCAGTTCTTCTCCCCCTCGCGATATTTCACTTGCGCGTAGTAGTAGTGGGCATAATGCCAGTGCCCGAATCCCTCGTTGCCGATGTTCGACAAGTTGCGGTTCGCGTAGTCGAGCAACTTCGGCACGTAGTCACTGTCGTAGTCCCCCGCATTGAAAAGACACGCGATGGCGGCGGCGGTGATCGCCGGCCGGCCGCCGCCGCCCTTGGAACTGTACTGCACTCCCCCGTCCGGCAGGGTGCACTGCCGGATGTAGTTGATGGCTTTATCGATTATTTCCTTGGGAACGGGTATGCCGGCATTGCGGCAGCCGCGCAGCCCCTGAACTTGCGTGATCGTGGTCGATCCTTCGTCGAAATCGTGGCCGTCCTTGGCGCTGACATAGCCCCATCCGCCGGCCTGGGTCTGCGCCTCGCCGGTGAACTGCACCGCCTTGGTCAGCACTTCGATCAGGGTTTCGCGGCGGTCGAGGTCTTCTTCTTCCCCCAGCACTTGCGAAAGAAACAGCATCGAGTAGCCGTGGCCGTAGGTGTACCGATCATCGCGCGCTTCGCCGATCAGGCCGTTGGGGCGCGAGCGGCTGACCAGGTAATCCACGGCACGGCGGATGTTTTGCGCATACTTGCCTTGCGTTGTCGTCGAACCCTCGGACAGTAGCGCCATGCCGGCCAGCGCCGTCATCGCTGTGGCGTAACGTCCATCGTTGGCCGTCCAATGACCGAGACGCGACTGCGAGTTCGCCACCCATTCCAGTCCGCGATGCACGGCGGCGCGGACTTTGGGATCGTGTACCGGCGAGGCCTGAACCGCGCGCGGCGCGACGCACACGCTGCAGGTGAGCGCCGACAGCAGACTCGCGAAAACAAGCAGACAATGATTCATCTCACTTCTCCCCCGGCTCGGCAGGGATCGACTGCGGCGTCATACCGCGGAACCATTTCTCGAACCCACGCAGCACGGCCTTGCCGGCCCGCCGCGCTTCACTTTCCTCGCCCCCTTCCGGGCCCTCGTCCCCGGGGAGCGGTTTGCCGGTGAACGTCAGGCTCATCCCCACCCCTTGGGTTTTCATGATCACCTGATGGCGCGCCACGTCCCCCGTAACGTCGACCGACGCAATCGGGTGCTTCAGCCGCTCGTCATGGACCACGCGGCCGGTGCGCTTGTCGACGAAGACCACCTCGGCCTCGACGTTATGCGAGCGATTCTTTCGTTGATC
>CAYYDL010000137.1:0-2253 GCA_964470545.1 uncultured Hyphomicrobium sp.
ATCTGGTGACCGGCGGCCAGCACACGCGCCGCTGTCTGAAACTCCGGCTTTTCTCATCGTAATTGGCCTATGCGTCGTCTGCCTCGGCTACTGGCTCTTGCTGACGAAGGTCTACCACTTCCACAACGACCAAGCGGCTGAACTGGCAGCCTACATCCTCAGCGCCCTGACAATTCCCAGTTGCGCCATTTTGCTCTATGCGACGCGCCGAGCCCGGCGGGAAAAACGGAAAGTCCATCCGCCGCTCGTCATGAGTCCCGCTCGTGATGAAAGGATGGTCGCAACGGCATGGGACCAGGGCGGGGTCGTCGTCGGGTACGACATTCACGGGGACCCCTGGCTCTGGCCCGATCAGGTTCGGGTGATGCAGGGCATCGTGCTGGGAATGACCGGCAGTGGCAAGACGACTCTGCTCAAGAACATCATCACGCAAGATCTCATGCGGCGAATGGGACCACCGGAGGACCGCCACAAGATCCCCATGGTGATCTTCGATGGTAAGGGCGATCTGGAGTTCTTTCACGAGCTGCTGCCGTATATTCAGCGCGCCGGCCGCCTCGACGATCTCCGGCTGATCAACCCGGCCCGGCCGGAACTGTCCAGCCTCTACAACCCGTTCTACGCGGAGGACGACGACTACATGGCGCAGGTCAACATGGTGTTTGGCTCCTTCAACCTGCACGACGAATTCTTCAGCAAGCACCAGTTGAATTACCTGGCCGACATCGTCCGGATTCTGCACTACACCGGGGTGCGATTCAACTTCTATGACGTGATTGTGGCGGTTCTCGACCAAGGCGTCCTGCAGGAGCAAATCGACAAGGCACGCCGGCACATCCGGACGGACACATCCATCAGCATGCAGCGGCGACTGAATTTTGAGATGTCCGTTCGCAACCTGATGCAGTCGTTTGAAGACCGCGACCGTGTGCCGAAGATCCAGGGGTTGCTCAACGAGTGCATGACGTTCCTCGACAACGCGCTTTCGATCATCACGGGGCCGTACGACGATCTTCTGTCCATCGACGACGTCATTGAACAGGAGCTGATCCTGTTCGTGACTCTGAACGTCAACAAGAACACCGAGCCCGTGCGCGCACTCGGCAAGATGCTCCTGCAGAACATCCAGCTTGTGGTGGGGAAGCGTTACGAGAGCGAGGAGGAACGCAAGCGCGCGAACCGGCCGCTGTTTTCGGTCGTGATGGACGAGTTCGCGCCATTCGGTTACCAGAACTTCAGCCAGATCCTCAACACGGCCCGCGGAACGAACACAGCATTCCTGTTTTCGATGCAAAGCTTGCCTCAACTGCTCAAGGTCGGCAAAGGGTTCAAGGAGGATGTGACCTCGGCACCGAATACGAAGATCGCGTTGCGCACGCAGGATGAGGAAACGGCGCGATACTTCATCCGAGCATCGGCGGAACATGCGGTGACGCGCAGGACGCAATCCCTGATCCGCCAGCAGCTCTTCGGTTTCGAACGGTTCCAGAAGGGAATGAGCGCGACCGAGCGGGAGGAACGGGAGTACCGGGCCGAGGACGAAAAGATAAAGAACCTGCCGAAAGGTCAGATGCAGATCCTGATGACGGATGACAGCAAGGGCACACTGCACCAGCACCTGCACGTCCGCACGCCACCGGATATCACACTCCCGGGATTCGATTGGGAGGTGTTGCCACGGTTGCGCCATTCGCGCACCGAACAGCAGGGAGCCAACCTGCGGTTCAAGACGCCCGAATTGGTCAATTCCGCCTTGGCTCGCAGAATCCACGGCGTCGGGAGAAGGTGAGGAGCGCACATGACGATGCGTCGATATCTTTATTTGTATTTCACGTTGGTTGCGGTGAGCCCCGCGGCATTCGCCCAGACCGCGTCTCAAGATCAGTCGGCGTTGCCGGCATCGCGTCCACAACAGACGCCGGTCCAACCGCAACTCGGCCGACGCAAAGACTCTGACCAAGCGGCGCCGGCGGCCCGGTATTCCCCGCTCGCAGCGCAGGGGGGCTACTCTCGTGGCCGTTCGTCACCGCTCGAAGCGATGGTTCACGCGCTTAACCCTCGCGATGTGAACTTGGGCGCCGCATGGGAAGAGCGGCGGCGCGCATGGTTGGAGAACGCCGGCGCGAATCGCTATTTCTGGTACAGCTTCGGTGCCACCATCCTTGTCATCTTGAGCTGGTTCGCGCTTGCGTGGATGTACAACGATCGCGTCCGGGAGCGATGGCAACTTGCCGAACACGCGGCAGACGCTTT
>CAYYDL010000138.1:0-3262 GCA_964470545.1 uncultured Hyphomicrobium sp.
GACCGCCGCCTGAGTAAATCGCAGCAACAAAGCCATCGCCGCGATCTTCGGAGCGCCGGAGAAAAACGCCGTCTCGGGTGTCGGCGCGCCCTGATATACGTCCGTCGTCCACATGTGGAAAGGCACCGCGGCGATCTTTAAGGCGATCCCGACGAGCACTAATACGAGACCAAAGGTCAAGCCGACATTCGTCGCCATCTCCGGCAGCTGTGCGACGGAAGCGATCGTTGCATAGCTCGTCGAGCCCGTGACGCCGTAGAGGATCGAAGCGCCGTAAAGCAACATCCCGGACGACAGCGCGCCAAGCACGAAATATTTAAGACCGGCTTCGCTCGAACGAACATCGTCGCGCTTGAAAGCGGCAACGACGTAGAGCGCCAGCGATTGCAATTCGAGGCCTAGATAGAGCGCGATCAGATCGTTCGCCGACACCATCATCAGCATGCCGAGCGTGGCAAGCAGAACCAGCACGGGATATTCGAACAGCAAGATCTTGGCGCGGCTGAAATTGTCGAACGTCATCAGAAGGGTCAGCGCTGCGCCGACGAGAATGACGATCTTCAGGAAGCGCGTGAAGCCGTCGGAAACGAATGCGCCGCCGAAAACGGTCTCTGCGCCGCTCTGATTGAAGATCGCGACGCCCGCCGCGACAAGCACAGCAATGGCAAGCCAGGTGACGGTGCGCCCCGCAGCTTCGCCGTTCGAGGAAAAGACGCCGATCATCAGCAGCGCGATCGCTCCAAGTGCGACGATGAGTTCCGGCAGGACGACGTATAAGACCGAGCTGTCGATCATTGGTACCCTCGTGTCGTCAGAGATGCGGACGCCGTTCCCTGGGCGGACTGGTAATTCTCGACAAGGTTTTTCACCGACGTCGCCGTCACGTCGAGCACGGGCGCCGGATAGACTCCATAGAAGATCGTGAGCAGGACGAGCGGCGCCAGGATCGCGACCTCGCGCGGGGAAAGGTCGAGCAGGCTCTTAAGATTGGCCTTCTCGAGCGCACCGAAAATGACGCGGCGATAGAGGTAGAGCGCATAAGCCGCCGACAGGATAACGCCCGTGGTGGCAATGATTGCGACCCAAGTATTGGCCCTGAACGCGGAGAGCAGTGTCAGGAATTCACCGATGAAGCCGCTGGTTCCGGGCAAACCGACATTGGCCATCGTGAAGACCATGAACGCAACAGCGTATTTCGGCATCCGCTCGACGAGACCGCCATAGGCCGCGATCTCGCGCGTGTGGGTGCGATCGTAGATGACGCCAACGCAGAGGAAGAGGGCCGACGATACGATTCCATGCGAGAGCATCTGGAAGATCGCGCCGTCGACGCCCTGCTGGGACGCCGTGAAAATGCCCATCGTCACGTAACCCATGTGCGCCACGGACGAATAGGCGATCAGTTTTTTTATGTCCTCCTGAACGAGGGCCACGAGCGAAGTATAGACGATTGCAACGATCGACAGGGTAAAGATGAACGGCGCGAGGTCGGCTGATG
This sequence comes from uncultured Hyphomicrobium sp., assembly GCA_964470545.1. Taxonomy (GTDB): domain Bacteria; phylum Pseudomonadota; class Alphaproteobacteria; order Rhizobiales; family Hyphomicrobiaceae; genus Hyphomicrobium_B. Next base: position 1,499 of record CAYYDL010000138.1, read on the forward strand.
CGTTCGGGAACATCGGCAGAGAGAAGCGCAGGAAGCCATAGCCGCCCATCTTCAAAAGAATGCCGGCCAGGATGACAGATCCCGCCGTCGGTGCTTCGACGTGAGCGTCCGGCAGCCACGTATGCACGGGCCACATCGGCATCTTGACGGCGAACGAGGCAAAGAAGGCGATCCATAGCCACCACTGCATGTCGCGGGGGAACTTCGTCTGCAGCAGCGTCGGAATGTCGGTCGTGCCGGCGTGCCAGTACATTGCCATCATCGCGAGCAGCATCAGGACGGACCCGAGCAGCGTATAGAGGAAGAATTTGAAGCTCGCGTAGACGCGCCGCTTGCCGCCCCAAACGCCGATGATGACGAACATCGGAATGAGTCCGCCCTCGAAGAACAGATAGAAGAGGACGAGATCGAGCGCGCAGAAAACCCCGAGCATCATCGTCTCGAGGATGAGAAACGCGATCATGTATTCCTTGACGCGGATCTGGATCGACTGCCAGCTCGCCAAAATACAAAGCGGCATCAGAAACGTCGTCAGGATGACGAACAGCATCGAGATGCCGTCGACACCCATCTTATATTTCAGCGTGCCGAGCCATGCGTGCTCTTCGACGAACTGGAAACCAGGAGTCGTCGGATCAAAGTTGATCCAGATGAGCAGCGATACTGCGAAGGTGACGATCGTCGTCCACAGCGCGATCCAGCGCGCATTGCCCTTGGCTTCGGGATTGAGCGTCGCGATCAGCAGCGCCCCAACGAGCGGCAAAAAGATCGTGACCGAGAGAATGCTGCTCATTTCACCACCCCGCCAAAGAGCCCGTTGTAGGTCAGCCACGTCAGGATGGCGGCGACGCCGATCAGCATTGCGAATGCGTAGTGATACATATAGCCGGTCTGAAGCTTGACGACCCGGTCGGTGATCCGAACGACGCCTTCGGCCGTGCCGTCGATGGCCCCGTCGATGACGGCTCCGTCTCCGCCCTTCCACAGCAGCCGTCCGATGGCGAATGCCGGGCGGACGAACAGGAAGTCGTAGAGTTCGTCGAAATACCACTTGTTCAGGAGAAACAGATAGAGCGGCTTGAATGCGCGTGCCGACGCGGCAGGCAGCCAGGGCGCGCCTATGTAATAGACCCAGGCGATCGCGAAGCCCAAAAGCATCGCGACGAACGACGAGTAGCTGACCCACTCCGGCACGTCGTGCATTTCATGCAGAATGTGGTTGTGCTCGCCGGTGAAGATCGCGGTGCCCCAGAAGTCCTTCTGGTCTGCTCCGATAAAGTACGTCGTGAACACAACGCCTGCGAATGCCGCGCCGATCGAGAGGACGGCAAGCGGGATCATCATCGAGGACGGGCTTTCATGCGCGTGGTCATAAGTATGATGATCTGCGCGCGTCTCACCATAGAACGTCATGAAGACCAGCCGCCACGAATAGAAAGACGTCATCGCCGCCGCAATGACGAGCAGCCAGAAGGCATAGTTGTTCGGCGTGCCTGCGGCGTAGGACGCCTCGATAATGGCGTCCTTCGAATAGAAGCCGGCGAAGCCCGTCAGGTGTGGAATGCCGACGCCGGTCAGTGCGAATGTGCCGACGAGCATGGCGGCGAACGTCCACGGAATTTTCGAGCGCAGACCGCCCATGACGCGCATATCCTGCTCATGATGCATCGCGTGGATGACGGAGCCGGCGCCGAGGAACAAAAGCGCCTTGAAGAAAGCATGTGTGAAGAGGTGGAAGATTCCCGCCCCATAGGCGCCGATGCC
>CAYYDL010000139.1:0-4014 GCA_964470545.1 uncultured Hyphomicrobium sp.
GTCCGCTTCGATGCCGCCGCGCTCGTTCAGCCACTGGGTATAGACGAGGCGGCCCGCAGTGACATCGATATCGTTGGCGCAAATGCGGTTGAGCGCAGCGCACGCGTCGCGCCCGTCGACCGCGAATTTGACGAAGCAGCTATGGTCGAACAGTGCTACCCCGTCCCGCGTTTGACGGCATTCGTCTGCAGCGAGATCGAACCAGTTCTGCCGTCCGTAGCTGTATTCTATTTCGGGCTTGGTGCCGGGTGCACCAAAAAACCCGGGCCGCTCATAACCGGCGGCTTCCGTCATGAAGGCGCCCTGCGCAATGAGTCGATCATGAAACGGGCTCCGCCGCACGCCGCGCGCCGTTTCGAATTGCCGATAAGGCCAGTGCATGTCGAAGAGAAGGCCCAGCGTCTCTGTCGTCCGATCATAAAGATATTTCGCATTCGACTGGAACGGATGCATGCGCCGAACATCGACGTCCATCAGTTCGACCGGCGGCCGGCCATCACGAATCCACTGCGACAGCGCCTTGCCGACCCCGCCCGACGACAGGATGCCGATGGAATTGAAACCGCACGCACAGAAAAGATTTTCAACTTCCGGCGTTTCGCCAAGCAGATAGCGATCGTCGGGCGTGAAACTTTCCGGACCGCAGAAGAAGAGCTGAATTCCCGCGTTCCCCAGCATCGGAACGCGGTTGATCGCCGTCTGCAGGATCGGCTCGAAGTGCTCGAAATCCTCCGGCAGCGAGTCGAAGCAAAAGTCGGGCGAGATACCGTCGTGGCCCCACGGCTTCGCCTGCTTCTCGAAGCATCCGAGCAGAAGCTTGCCCGCATCCTCTTTGTAGTAGGCTTCTTCATCGGTTACGAAGAGAACCGGGAGATCTCGAGGCAGATCGGGAAGCTGCTCGGTAACGATGTAGAAATGCTCCGCCGCATGCAGCGGTAGCGACACGCCGCTCAACGCCGCGAACGCGCGCGACCACATCCCTCCTGAAATAACGACCTTGTCAGCGCGCACTTCGCCGCGATCGGTAATCGCGCCGACAGCGCGGCCATTCTCGACCAGAATGCGCTCGACACGAATGTTCTCGAGGATGGTGGCACCGGCGTTGCGCGCACCCTTGGCCATCGCGATCGTCACATCGACGGGATTGACCTGTCCGTCCTTCGGCATCCAGAGACCGCCGACGATGCCCTCGATGTTGAGCGGCGACCAACGCTCTTTCAGTTCCTCAGGCCGCAGAACTTCGACAGGCAATCCAAAATTGCGCGCCATCGACGCGCCACGCTTCAGCTCTTCGAAACGGCCTTCCGTCTTCGCGACGCGGAGCGCGCCGTTCTGGCGGAAGCCAGTCGCTTGTCCAGTTTCCGCTTCGAGACTTGAGAAGAGTTCGCCCGTGTATTTCGCGAGTTCGGTCATGTTGCGCGTCGCGCGCAGCTGCGTGACCAAGCCCGCCGCGTGCCAAGTCGTGCCGCACGTCAGCTGCTTGCGCTCGCAAAGCATCACATCCGTAATGCCGAGCTTTGCGAGGTGATAGGCAATCGATACGCCTGCTACACCACCACCGACGATCAGAACTTCGACGCGATTCCGGTACGACCCCATAAACTTTGCCTGTCCCCAAAAACTTGACTGCTGCTTGTTTGTCTCATCACGCGCGTGAATTATTCAAGTAGTTTTTTCACAGATGTGATTTTCAGAAGATATATTCCGACCTGTTTACGAGCGGGATCGCGGGCTTGATGCACGGGACGCGGCGATGTCGAGGCTACCGTCGGCGGGAAAGCGCATACCAGGCGTAAGCCAAGCCTACGGTCGAAAAGACGGATGCCGCCAAGACGAAGGACGCGACCGCGATCTGCGGAGAGGCGCTCGATCGCAGCGAAAGCCAAAGCATGACGGGTAGGGTCTGCGTATCGCGCGTGGTGAGAAAGAGCGCCATGATGAACTCGTTGAGCGACGTGATGAAAGCGAAAAGCCCTGCGGAGACGATGCCGGTCATCGCAACCGGTACGATGACATTGAAGAACGCCCGGAGCGGCGGGGCCCCAAGATCGCCGGCGGCCTCGATCAGTCCCTGATCGAGCGTTTCAAATGTCGGAACGAGGACAGTAATTGCCAACGGAAGTGCCCAGAGCGTGTGGGCGCATGCCACCAGAAACTTCGAGCCGAAGAGTTCGGTGCCAAAAAGTGTTACGGAACCAAGCCCCATCGCCACAGATATTCCAAGCACCACGCCCGGCACAAAGAGCGGCAGGATCATGACCGTCTGCAGAAGGGGACGCGCGCGCGTGCTGCGGGCGAGCGCATAAGCCGTTGGCAGGGCCAGCGCCATCGACATGACGGTCGTCAGCACGGCGATCTCCAGCGAGTTCCACGCTGCATTGATCCATTGCTGATCCTTGAGGAACTCTCCGAACCAGCGGACCGAAAAACCGCGGATCGGAAAGCGGATGACGTTGTCGTCGCTGAAGGCCATCACCGCCGTAATTCCGATCGGCACAATGACGTACAGCGTGAAAAGCGCAGCAAAGATCCGATGCAGATAACGGAACGTGCGTTCCTCAAACATGGCGCCCGCCTTTTCTGTGACGCAGCCACTGCGTCAGCAGTGCGGCGAACGCAATGATCGCGATCAGCACCACCGAAAGCGCAGCCGCCATAGGCCAGTTGCGCCGCGTGAGCATCTGGAGCTGAATCTCATAGGGCACCGTCCAGAGAGAGTCGGGACCGAGCGCGTTCGTGGTCGCGTAGATCCCCATCGTGAACACGAAGGCCTGCGTAAACGCCGCCGCAATGCCGCCTTTGGCGAGCGGCAGCAGGACCGTAAAGAACGTTCTGACAGGAGAAGCGCCGAGATCGGCGCTGGCAGTCAAAAGACCCCGATCGATGCCGTTAAGAACGCTGAGGATCGAAAAGAAGCAATAGGAGACCGAGATGTAGGAGAGCCCAACCACCGCAGCGAGTTCCGTCCCGAGCAGATTGGTCTTCTGCTGACTGAGACCGGTCGACACCAGCGCATACGAGAGCAGGCCGTTGTAAGGAAAGAAGATGCGCCAGCCGATGATGACGGAAACTTCCGAGATCAGCATCGGCCCGAGCGCGACAGCGAGGAAAATCAGCCGCGTGCTGCCGTCTCGAAGCCAAACGAATTGCGCAAAGAAAAATGCTGCGACCACCGTGACTGCGGCCGTGACGAGCGAGATATAGACGGTCTTCGCGATTTCGGTGAGCATCGCCGGCTCAGTGAGAACGGCGAGATAGTTCTCGAGCGTCCAGGCCTCGACGAAAACCGTGGCACCCGAATGCGCATTGAAGCTCATGCGCAGCAGATAAAGGAGCGGCCAGCCGAAAACGAAGACGATGAAGATGAGAGCCGGCACCAGCAGCCACGGGACGTTTGCAGTCAACGCAGACATCGCCGAACGGCGGGGAAGGATGTCGGTGCTCGCCATCAGGGTAACGGGAAATAGGTTGCGTCGGCGCTTTTCCAGCCGATCCGGATCATATGATCCGGGCCGACCGTCGGCGCTTTTGTGCTGTCGAAGAACACTGTGCCGTGCTCGGTCTCGGCGTGGATTCGGTAAGTACCGCCGAGATATTCGATCGTGGTGACGCGTCCCACCAGAACGTTCTCGGCACCGGACCCGTTGACGAGAGCAAGCTTCGACGGACGGATGAACAGACGCCCGCTCGAGCCGATTGACGATTCCGGCGGCAGATTGAGCGAGCAGGACTCCCCGACAAAGGTATAGACGAACTCGCTTGCGGGCCTCTCGAAGATTTCGATCGGCGTGCCGATCTGCTCGATTTTGCCCTGGTTCATGACGGCGATACGGTCCGATAGCGCCATAGCCTCGTTCTGGTCGTGCGTGACGAACACGGCGGTATAACCCAGCTCCTCGTGCAACCGGTGGATTTCGGCGCGCAATTCGAGCTTGAGCTTGAGATCGAGCGCACTCATCGGCTCGTCGAACAGCAGGATGCTCGGCTCGACGACCATTGCGCGAGCCAGCGCCA
>CAYYDL010000140.1:0-1611 GCA_964470545.1 uncultured Hyphomicrobium sp.
CGCAGCGGCAGATGGTCGGGCCGTTCATTTTCTTCGATCAGATGGGGCCTGCTCAGTTCATCGCGGGGAACGGCATGGACGTTCGGCCACATCCGCACATCGGTCTCGCGACCGTGACCTATCTCTTCGACGGCGAAATCACGCATCGCGATAGTCTCGGGTCGGCGCTCGCCATTCGCCCCGGTGAGGTCAATCTGATGACGGCAGGACGCGGGATCGTCCATTCTGAGCGGACGGGGCAAGAGGTCAGAGCTTCGGGGCAAAACCTCTTCGGCATCCAATCATGGATGGCGCTTCCGAAATCGCACGAAGAAAGCGCGCCAGAGTTCGCGCATCATGACGTCGATGCGCTTCCGCGGCTGGACGGCGAAGGCAAGCGCGTACGTGTCATCATGGGAAGCCTCTATGGAGAGACGTCACCCGCGAAATTTCCGCATGAGTCTTTTTATGCCGAGGCGGTGTTGGCGCCAGGCGCCCTTCTGCCACTCGATCCCGACTATGATGAACGTGCGGTCTATATCGCTTCGGGCCGCATCGATGTTGCCGGGCAATCGTTCGATGCCGGCCAGCTGCTCGTTTTCAGGCCCGGCGATCGCATCTCCATTCTTGCCGAATCCAACGCGAGGCTGATGCTGCTTGGCGGCGAACCGATGGACGGTCCGCGCCATATCTGGTGGAACTTCGTATCCTCTTCGCAGGATCGCATCGATGCGGCGAAGAACGATTGGCGCCGGGGCCGCTTCGACGTCGTGCCTGGTGATGAGACGGAATTCATTCCGCTTCCGGAAGATCGCTGACGCTTTCTTGTTCATCTTCCTCCGCGACGCGTGCGGTGCACGCAAACGCGTACATCTCACGTTCAGCAAAAAGCCTCGAATTCGATGGCTCAGCGTCGCAAATCCGGCGTTCGCAACTCGCATATCTCAATGCGAGTTCGTGATCCGTGGTGGGTGCGGATCACATCGTTTGCTCTCATGTCACCGCAGTGGGTGGGCGGAGTGAGGCGGCAAGCGAACTCGCGAAGCGAAAAACTCGGGAGACCAAAATGCGAAACTTGTTTTTGGCCGCAGCCCTCGCGTTGGGGCTCGGTATCGCCACCACCGGCGCGCAGGCCGCTGCAGTCAGCGGAAATGTCACCGCCGTTGATGCCGTCGCGAAAAGCGGGAACCCCGTCGTCGAGAAGACCTACTACAGGCGGTATTATTATCGGCATCGCTACTGGCGCCGTCCGTACTGGCGTCACCGCTACTACCGCCGGCACTATTGGGGATATCGCCCCTACTACCGCCGGCACTGGCGTCACGGCTACTATCGCCGCTGGTAGACGAACATAAACGGACGCCACACGAAGGGGGGCGAGTTCAGCCTCGTCCCCTGTAAGGCTGTACACCTTGGTCGGGCAGCCAGACGCCTTTCGGGAGCGATCCCGTTTGCCAGAAGACGTCGATTGGGATGCCGCCGCGCGGATACCAATAGCCGCCGATGCGAAACCATTTCGGCGCGATGGTCTTCACGATGCGCTTGCCGATGGTGACCGTACAGTCTTCGTGAAAGGCGCCGGTGTTGCGGAAACTTGCGAGATAAAGCTTGAGCGATTTCGATTCCAAAAGC
>CAYYDL010000141.1:0-1927 GCA_964470545.1 uncultured Hyphomicrobium sp.
GACACTCCTCTGGATTTTCCTGGCCGTGGGCTTCGTCGGCACGCTCCTGCGTCTCGCCAAGTGGGCACTCACGGACCTGGGCGAGTTCATCGATTGGTTCCGAACATGGCGCGCGAAGCTCTGGCCGTGAGATCGAGACACTGAGATCGCATGATCGAGACACTCCACGAAGATGGCGGCGAGATGCTTTTCAGGCTGCCACCAGGACCACATTCCGCACGGTGACGACGAAGCGTTCAGCCAACCGCTAGTTGCTGTCCGGATCGCCCCCGGATGAGCAGAAGAGTTTAGCCGAGGAGTGTCGACAGCCGGATCGAAAGTGCCTGCTTACTGACATGGAAGTCATCGGCGATTTTGCGAAGCTCGCCGTCGTTGGTGTCGTCGTCCGCGTATTGCAGGTTGCGATCGCGCACCTTCTTAAGCAGAAGTTCCTCTGGCATTAGTAGTTCAGCCGCAAATCGGTTCGCTTCGATCTCTTCAAAAACGCTCCCCTGTGACGACTCGACGCCCCGAAGACGCACACGAAAATCGCGGTCCGCGTGCGCCGTGTCGTAGCCGTGGAGCAAGAGGTGCCCAAGTTCATGCGCAACCGTGAACCGCTGTCTCACGGGCGCCTGCGTCTCATTGACGACAATTGCCCAGCGACGCTTGGCGTGCGCCCCGGGAAGAGGCACGAGCATGCCCGATATGTCGTCGTCGAGTGTTCGCCGGACGACGATCGCCCATTTCTGTGCAATCCGCTCCACGTCCACCGGCACCCTCTTGATGGTCTGCGCAGCGAGGACTTGGCGAGCCTCGCGCACGGCCCGATTCAGTCGGTTCATCGGCGCCTCCGTCGACTCGAGGCAGGGCCTCGAGCAGCCACTCCTGTTGCTAATGTGTCCTGGACCGACCTGGCGATTTCACCCGCACGTTCCACAGCACCGCTCGGCAGCGGGTTGTCGGGAGACGTGTGGATTGCGGCAACAGCGTAAATTTCACTCATCGGCGGAATGAGATCGAGAACGTCAACGCCTAGGCAATGAGCAGCGGCGAAAACCTGATCCAAGAAGACTCGATGGGTTCCGCGTTCAATGTTACTAACGCTGGTTCGTGACAGACCGAGATCCCCCGCCAGCATCTTCTGTAGGCGACTATTCTTTTTCCGGATCTTCTTTAGCCGCGCACCAAAGGCGCGCTGGACGCGCCGGCTGTGATCGTAGCTGCGACCGTCCCGCTTCCGTGACACGGCGTGATTCTAGTACGGGCGATGAGCGGCGTCAAATGCGACTTGATAAATCAAGTGGCACTGTGCAAAATAATGAGTTGATTTACAGTGTCACTCCGGCTACCGTGATCCGAGCGCGCCACCAAGGCGTCGATTCCCGAACGCTCTTGCGTTGGCCGAAGGACGGAGGCGTCATGGAATTGGAACTCGAGGTCGAACAGCACGACGGGCGTCGAACCATCATGTGTGCCGGAGAGCCGGATGAGGCAGTGACCGTGATCGTCGAACGCGCGATTCTGGCCGCCGACATCGGCGGCGAAGCCTTCGTCGAATTTCTCGAGCAGGACGAAGTCATCGTCCGCAAGGAAGTGCTCGCCAGGCATCTGCCGCATCATCGAATTCGCGCGAAGATCTCGTGCGTCGACGTCCACTTCGAGAGCGACCACGAACGCCATCTCTTCCCTGCGCGGGCGCCTTGGTCTCTCGTTCATCGATGGGCTTGCCGACATTTCGACGTCGCGCATGACGCGTGCGCGAATCTCGAACTTCGAGAGGGCGCCTCGGACGGCCCGCCCTTGAACGACGCCAATCCGATCGGATCGCGTGAATCGTGCGTCCAAGTGTGGGTGGTTAACCCTGGCCCGGAGCCTTTCGGTGGATCGCCTCGCCAGTGATCTAGCCGCAGCCGAGTTTCAACACGGCGTCGAGCAGGGCTTTTGG
>CAYYDL010000142.1:0-2748 GCA_964470545.1 uncultured Hyphomicrobium sp.
CGGAGGGCGCGGACCACGTCGTCAATACGGCTGAAGCGATCTGGCTCGGGCGCGACCTGATCAACACGCCGGCGTCCGACATGGCTCCCGCCGATCTCGAAGCTGCTGCGCGCATCCTGGCTGATCGTCACGGCGCCGAAATTTCGGTCGTGGTCGGAGACGACCTGCTGACAAAGAACTTTCCGCTGATTCATGCGGTCGGACGTGCGAGCCCGCGCGAGCCGCGCCTCATCGACATGAGCTGGGGCCCGATGGGCGCGCCGAAGATCACCCTCGTTGGCAAAGGCATCAGCTTCGACACCGGCGGTCTCGACATCAAGCCTGCCAGTGCCATGCTCCTGATGAAGAAGGACATGGGTGGTGCGGCGACCGCGCTCGCGCTTGCACATATGATCATGGGACAGCGACTCAACTGCAGGCTCCGTGTGGTGATACCGACGGCGGAGAATGCGGTGGGAGGCGATGCATTCCGTCCGGGCGATGTGCTGGCGAGCCGTCTCGGCCTCAATGTCGAAGTGGGTAATACCGATGCTGAGGGCCGGCTGGTTCTGGCGGATGCGCTGGCGCTCGCGGACTCCGACGCTCCGGACAGCATCTTCGTTTTTGCAACGCTGACCGGCGCTGCGCGATCGGCTCTCGGTCCGGATCTTCCGGCCTTCTTCACGAACGACGATGCGCTTGCTCAGAGTTTACCGCCGCTTGCAGCGTCGATTGGCGATCCGCTGTGGCATATGCCGCTATGGGAAGGTTACCGACGTAATCTCGACAGCGACATCGCGGACATCAACAACGTCTGGGAATCGCCGTTTGCAGGTGCCATTACAGCGGCGCTGTTTCTAAAACGGTTCGTCAGCAAGGCTCGCCGTTTCGCACACTTCGATTTATATGGCTGGCGTCCTGCCGCGCGACCGCTTGGTCCGAAGGGCGGTGAGCCGCAAACGGCGAGGGCCGTCATGGAATATTTAAGGCGAGAGCTGACGTCGTGACTACGGGAGTGTCGCAACGGCCGGGTGCGCTTGATCCGCGGCGGAACGCGTTTCGTCCGGATCTCGCCGCAGCTTCGCTCGAAGGCGTGGTTCGCGCTGAACGTTATGTTGCGGGAGAGCCGGGCTTTGTCGTTCGCGCTACGGCGCCGCTGCGGAAAAGTCCCGATTCATCGCGTGGATTGGAGACGGAAGTTCTCTTTGGCGAAAGCCTCACGATTTTCGACGAGGCGAATGGCTGGAGTTGGGTGCAGCTGGCGACTGATGGGTATGTCGGTTACGTCCCGTCCGATGCAATCCGGCGCGGCAGCGTGCACCCGACCCATCGCATCCAGACACTTGGGACCTTTCTCTACAGCGCGCCCGATATCAAGTCGCCACCGATCATGCATCTGCCATTGAACGCGGTTATTGCGGCGCATTCGGGCGACGATCGATTTCTTGAACTCGAAGGTGGCGGCTTCGTCTTCGCGCGCCATGCGGCGCCGCGCGAACGCTTCGCGCGTGATTTCGTCGAGATCGCCGAGCGTTTCATCGGAACGCCCTATCTGTGGGGCGGCCGGACACGCATCGGCATCGATTGCTCGGGCCTCGTGCAGACGTCGCTCAATGCCGCGGGGATTCCAGCGCCGCGCGACAGCGACATGCAGCAGGCCGAGCTTGGCGACAATCTGCTTGTGGCCGACGATCTCGAGGGCTTGATGCGCGGCGACCTAGTGTTCTGGAGGGGGCACGTCGGCATCATGATCGACGGCGTGCTGATGGTGCACGCTAACGCTGCGCATATGCTGACGGCAGTCGAGCCGTTGCCAGAAGCTGTGCAGAGGATCGCCAAATCGGGCAGCCACGTCTCCGCGATCAAGCGCATGTCGAACTATGTGGCAGCCTGATCGCGGACGCGCGCATTCGTCCGTTCATCGGCAGTAAGGCAGATAGCGATGTGTCCGCCATTCTTCGTTGGGCGGCACCGGAGCAAGTCTGTGCTCGCCGTGCCAATGATGGTTCGAATCGAGCGAGAGGCGCATAGCGATGGCGACAAGCTTTTCCGTCATCGCATCGAATTTCAAAATTTTCTCGACGCGACCGGACTCGATCGCGCGAAGGAGTTTTAAAAACAGGCTGAAATCTTCAACGGTTCGATCTTCAAACGTCTGGTCCGCCAGTCTGATGCTGAATTTCTGGTCGGCCCTGATAATCAGCTCGAAAGAGCATGTGGCGGGGAAAAACGGGATGACGACCATCCGCCAATAGTGCGGGGATGCGATGACCTCGACAGCGGCGCACTCGCGGGTATTGGAGATATGCGTCTCGATTTCGACCAGTGTCTGTTCGAGGCGGTCGCGGAAGACGTCGTCGGGGATCATTGCGAAGATCTCGCGCCAGCGATTCGGAGGATCTCAAGAATAGCCGATCCTCCGACCGCGGAAAGGAGATCCGACGTCAGATCGCTCGGGCGCGGATTAGTTCCTCGTCCTTCGCGAAGGCGCTTTTAAAAGCGGCGCGGCTTGTCATTCGCTCGATGTAGCTCGCGAATTCGGGTCTGTCGGGTAGAAGCTTGAACATCGTCAGGTATCTGACGGCGGAGCCAACGACGACATCGGCTGCGGAGAACCGGTCGCCGAGAATGTACGGCCCGATTTTCAAGGCACCGGCCAGCGCATTCACCGTGTCGTCGTAGGTTCCATAGCAGAGCGCAGAGGACGGAAGGCCGGCGGGCGTGTTGCGGGCCTTGTCCATGACGGCGGGTTCGAGTGCGGCATGATTG
>CAYYDL010000143.1:0-5161 GCA_964470545.1 uncultured Hyphomicrobium sp.
CGCCAGAACCGTCGAGGACGTGACGGCGCGCCTGCAGAACGCGATCAAGTCACGCTATCCGGAGGTCCAGCATCTCTTTATCGAGGTTCAGTCGGAGCAGGCATTTCAAGCCAATAAAGCCACGCCCGGCGTCCGTACCGTCGGCAGTTCCGCACATTAGCCAGCCCAGCACCGTCTCGGCCGACAATCTCGCCGCTGCACGAGGTCATGCTCAAGTTCGCCTCGAGGAACCACAAGCGAGCACCCTGCCCGATGAATCCTCGACATAAAGCCGAAGATGACAAATGGGGGCGCCGTCCTTGCAGAAATTGAAAACTGTTGTCTGCGTTCCGTGTCGTTGGCAGCGCCGCTAATTAGATACGCACAACATCTGCGAATACCGCCAACGACCGGTCCCTCTACCTCGTTGCCCTTGACGGCTCTCTCATGGAGAACCGATGGCCAAGCGCGAACTCAACACGTCATATGCATGGACCCATTCAACGCGCGCCAACATGCGCTATGTCAAACGGCCTACGCCGCCGGTGCGTGGCGGCCGGCTCGCGAAACGCGAGTCGCCACGCGACAAATCAAAACGGAATCTCGTCGTCGAGTGCCTTGTCGAAGCCGCCCTTCGCGCCGCCGCTTTTGGCGACGCGCCGCGTCTCACCCGAGCTCGACCCGAAGCCGCCATCGGATGCGTAATCGGGGCCGCTCTCTTGCATACCGATCGACGCACCGCGTCCGCCGCCCGCACCGTCGAGCATCGTCAACGTGCCGTTGTAGCCTTGGATCACCACTTCGGTGGAATACTTCTCCGCGCCGCTCTGGTCCGTCCATTTGCGAGTCTGCAAAGCGCCCTCAATGTAGAGTTTCGCACCCTTCTTCACATACTGCTCGATGATTTTGCACAAGGGCTCGCTGAACACGACGACGCGGTGCCATTCGGTCTTTTCCTTGCGCTCGCCCGTCTGCTTGTCGCGCCACGTATCGCTCGTCGCGATGCTGAGGTTGGCGATCGGGCGGCCATCCTGCGTGCGGCGGATCTCCGGATCCTTGCCGACATTGCCGACCAGAATGACCTTGTTGACCGATCCTGCCATTTCGCTCGTCTCCTTGACTGACACACGATGGGAAGCACGGCCTCCGCACCGCGAAGCCGGCGGCAGCCCACCGCCAAGCCTACTGAGTTGCATCGACACGCCACTCGGAAAGAGCGGAATCTCGAGCCGACCTTAAAGGCTCGGACCCTTGCCTTCTTCCCTTCATTTGCCGTTGTCCACACGATCGCGGCGGCAATGGACGTTCTCTAATTGTTCCACATATAGAGCACGGGGGTCCGGCGCGCAAGCGCGTAAGCCCCGCCGGGCTTCGCTCGCCATCACCCGCCGAGAATGTCTTCTTGACTGCCGCCGCCCATCATCTATGGCCGTTGTCAGAGATCGGCGTGGGTATGCGGGGAGCACCAAAGCCTCAAATGGCTCAGTACAATTGTTTGAACTGCCCAGGATACTGCTGTTCGTATCCGGTGATTGCGCTGAACAAGCGCGACGTCGAACGCCTCGCCAGGCATTTCAAGCTGAGATACGAGACCGCGAAGCGCCGCTTCACGCGTGAGGCCCACGGCCATAAGTACATCATGCGCCGCAAGCGCGATAAACACTACGGCCGCATCTGCCAGTTCTTCGATACGAAGTTGCGCCGCTGCACGATCTATAAGGCGCGGCCCTTCGCGTGCCGCGACTATCCGGGTTCCGGCCGCTGCGGCTATTACGATTTCCTGATGCACGAGCGCCGCTGCCAGAACGACGATACTTTCGTCGCGATCACGAACCACAAGGACTGATCTCGCACGTCTCGTTTTCCGACAGAGTTGCGTCGAAGGCCGGGGATCAGCGGAGGCCCCGCCGAAGACACTCCCTCTTCAAACGTCATCCTGACGAAGGCCGGGACACAACACCTTCGCGGCCATGATAGGAATTGGGACACCATAACCGCAACGCACTTCCATCCTCGGGCTCATCCCGAGGATCCATTCGCCAGCGAATGTCCTGCCTGATGGATCCTGAGCATAAAGCCGAGGGTGACAAGTTGAGGCCAACCGGCGGCCGGCTCCGCGAAGCGGAGTCGGAGCGACAATGAAAGACCAAAAAAACGAACCCCGCCGAATCCTCGGATTCGCGCGGGGTTGTGTGTTTTACCTTCGATGGTTCGCCCAGACTAAAACCGGGCCTTTGAACGCGAGGCTCTGGCGACCACGCAAGCCGCCGCCCTCGTACGAGTTAGCCAAATTGTCGTTGCGACAGCTGTACAGGACGCGGCCAAAATCTCGAGAGCGCCCGTCAAGCTGCTGACCTCGTGAACGAGTCTCGAGGTCCTGTCTGATAACCCGGTGGAGTCATCTCCTCTCCTCGATGTTTCATCGTCACGCTTGCCGCATTCCATCCCGGTTCACGGACCTCACACGTCACCTGAACCGATACGGCTCACGTTTCCATTCCGCAGCTCATCGACCCCTCGGCCGAGACGCATTTACCGGAACAGCGCGCGAGAGCGGCACCGTCACAACGTTAAATGTGTGCCTCAAATCTCGCGTCGTCAAGTTGTCATCGTGGAGGAGATGATCACAATTATCGCTGCTATTTTGCGCTATCCCCGCGATCACTATCGGTGCTCCGCTTTCTATAAATGCGCGCATGAAAGGATCTTCATTACTTATGGCTGTTCAAAAGACAGGAAGCTGCCTCTGCGAAGGCGTGCGTTTCGAAATCAATGGCGAGCTCCATCCGGTCCTCGCATGCCATTGCTCGCAATGTGCCAAGACGAGTGGAAACTTTGCGGCGATGACGCATTGCGCAGCCGACGATCTGAGACTTCTCAGCGGCGAAACGCTGCGCTGGTATGAATCGTCGGAGAAAGGCCGTCGCGGATTCTGTACGCGCTGTGGCGGCAACGTATTCTGGAAACAGGACGGCGCAAACGACATCTACATTACCGCCGGAACGATCGATAAGCCGACTGGCCTCAAGATCGCCGAGCACATCTTCGTCGCTTCGAAGTCCGACTATTACGGCATCACCGATGGACTGCCGCAAAAAAGCGAGTGGTAAAAACTCTCCGTCGACGGGCGGGCAAACCAACGTTATCCTAGGCCGATCGCGGTGAAGCTGCGTCGCGGGTCGGGGCTCCAGCGTAAGAGTCATCGAAGACACGATGTCGAGCCTTCGGCTCACAGCATGCTGCATTCCGAACGGCCTCGCTCCGCTCGGGCATTCAAGGATGACGATTAGCTACGTGCGGACGTGTATGATCGATCCGAAGAACGTTTCAAAATGTCCGGGCGTGCTGCCGGCTCCTCACAGCGGAGTCGCACGCGCTACTTAATAGGACATGCCTTGTCGCAGGGCACTGTCACGCTCTTCTCGACGGAGCCGCGGAAAATCGAAACCGTCTCGCGCGTGCATTGCGCACCCGACTGCACGATGCGAATGATGTTGTCGCCAGCCTTGGCTTGGCAGAGCACAGATGCATCCTGCGCGACAACGACCGGCTGATCCTGGCGCGGGAGTTCGTCTGCAAACGCGCGCGAGACGACGAGATCGAGCAGGCTTGCCGATTTTGATTTCGGCTTCGGCAGCCGGTCGAATGCGATCCACTCATAGTTCGTCTGGCCGTTGCCGCTGACTCGGATCGAGATATCGCCCGTCTTCTTACAGGTGCCGACGTCGATCTTTTCGCTGCCCGTCATGATCAACGAGCGATAATCGATCTTGCAATCGAAATTCTTTTCGAAGAGATCCGCCTGCGCCAGGCGATGATCGACTTGACTGAACGGCACGTCGTTCTTCCATGAGAAATACAGGTTGCGCGCGGTGGGCACCGCCGCCGCGACCGAGACGGCAAGCACCAAGAGCTTGATCACCGACAGCGTACGGTTCACCGGGTGCGCCGGGTTGGTTAGAAGCGACGTCGCGTCTGCCATTGGATCAGCCCCTCGATAACGGCCCGCGTTTGCTTTCCGCGACGCATAGAACGGCGTCAAGGCCGAATGCTGGCCGCCAGCTGACACGCGCGTGAACGGCGACTGCTGAACCACGTTTGCGCGAGGATCTCATGACTTTTGAGCATGCGATGGAATTAGCTTGTTTCTGTCTGAAGCTGTATCTCGCCATAGCGCTCTACCGCAGTAAGACCGACGTCGGGGATCGATCTCGGCTGTCGAAAGCTCGACCTTCGCACCGGTCCGGGAGTACCCGACGGGTGCCTGGGCGGAAGTTCAATCGACGCGATGGGCGGCGCGGCCGCTAAACCCTTGAAATCTCTTTCTCGGCGTATCATCTGTGGGCGTCCGCGCCGGGTCGCATTGCCGCCCCCCGGCCCGTCGGATAGACGTTAACTTATGAAATCACCCGCAAAAAAGCCGGCCCAATCTATTTCAGGCCGCCCCGGCTCCGAACTGATGAAGACCATCCACGTCCGGGGCGCGCGAGAACACAACCTGAAGAACGTCGATCTCGAAATCCCGCGCGACGCGCTCGTCGTGTTCACTGGGCTTTCGGGGTCCGGCAAGTCGTCCCTCGCGTTCGATACGATCTACGCGGAGGGACAGCGCCGCTACGTCGAGAGCTTATCGGCCTACGCCCGCCAGTTCCTCGAGATGATGCAGAAGCCGGACGTCGATCACATCGACGGCCTGTCACCCGCCATCTCGATCGAGCAGAAGACAACGTCGAAGAACCCGCGCTCGACCGTCGGCACCGTGACGGAAATCTATGACTATCTCCGCCTTTTGTTCGCCCGCGTCGGCGTCCCCTATTCGCCCGCGACCGGCCTGCCGATCGAAAGCCAGACGGTTGCGCAAATGGTCGACCGCGTGCTCGCGCTGCCCGAAGGCACCCGCCTTCTGCTGTTGGCCCCCGTCGTGCGCGGCCGCAAAGGCGAGTACCGCAAGGAAATCGCCGAGTGGCAGAAGAAGGGCTACCAGCGCCTCAAGATCAACGGCACCGTCTACGCCATCGAAGACGCGCCGAAGCTCGACAAGAAATACAAGCACGACATCGACGTCGTCATCGACCGTATCGTCGTGAAGAAGGACCTGGGCACCCGCCTCGCGGACAGCTTCGAGCAGGCGCTGAAGCTGTCCGACGGCCTCGCCATTGCCGAATACGTCGACAAGCCTTTG